>NZ_VMMJ01000008.1:0-159110 GCF_013277145.1 Streptococcus sp. 3705
ACTTTTTTTCATCAAGTGTTTCAACCGTAACATACCATAGTCCGTACGGGATTCGAACCCGTGTTACCGCCGTGAAAAGGCGGTGTCTTAACCCCTTGACCAACGGACCAGAGTTGTTGTTTTCAACTCTTACTATTATACCGACTTTTTCAGACTTGTCAACACCTTTTTTAAACTTTTTTTATTAATTTTACAACAGCTTCCGTTCTAGCTGTATGTGGGAACATATCGACCGACTGGATATAATGAAGATCATAGACTTCTACTAAGCGTACCAAATCACGAGCCAAGGTCGAAACATTACAAGAAATATAAACCATTTTTTCTGGTACATAAGTAAGAATAGTATCTAATAACTTATCATCCAGACCTGTACGTGGTGGGTCCACAATCAGAGCATCTGCTCGGTAGCCTTCCTTGTACCAACGAGGAATAATCTCTTCTGCCGTTCCAGCTTCATAATGAGTATTGTCAAATCCCATTCTTTTAGCATTTCGCTTGGCATCTTCAATGGCTTCTGGAATAATATCCATACCTCTTAGTGTTTTAACTTTCTTTGCAAAGGCAAATCCAATCGTTCCAACTCCACAATAAGCATCAATCAAATGGTCTTCTTTATTTACATCCAAGGCTTTTGTCGCCTCGTTATAAAGGACTTCTGTTTGTTCAGGATTTAGTTGATAGAATGCTCGAGGGGATAGTGAAAATTCATAATCGAGTGCACCTTCTTGAATACTCTCTTCTCCCCAGATAATCTCTGTCTTTTCACCATAAATCTCACTGGTTTTAGCTGTATTTGTATTAACAGCTACTGTCACAACCTCTGGAAAATCTTTAATTAAATCATTTACTAGTTGGGTTAAATTAAGCTGACGATTTGTCACAATAATAATCTGAACCTGTCCAGTCTTTCTTGCTCGTCTGACCATAATAGTACGGACACCTAGAACTTTTCTCTCATCCGTGATTGGAATTTGGTGAAAAGTAAGTAATTCCGCTAGACGATTAGCAATCACTTGGGTTTCCTTGTCTTGTACCAGGCAGTCTTTCAACTCTACTAAATAGTGAGAATTTTGTGCATATAAGCCCGCCTTGACCTGATTCTTAAATTTTCGAGTCTGAAATTGTAACTTAGCACGGTAGTACTTTGGTTCCTGCATTCCAATAGTTGGACGAATTTCATAGTTTTCATATCCTGCAGGAGCAAATTTTTTCAGCGCTTGATGAAGTAAGTCCGTCTTGAACTCCAGCTGCTTATCATAATGCAGGTGCATGATTTGGCAGCCTCCGCATTCATTATAAATAGTACAAGCTGGCACAACTCGGAATTTAGACTTCTTGTTGACCTTCAGTAATTTTGCCTCTACAAAGTTACGTTTAATAGAAATAATCTGACAATAGATATCTTCACCTTTGAGAGCTCCAGGTACAAAGACTAATGTTTTTTGATAAAAGCCGATTCCCTCACCATTAATTCCCATGCGCTTGATTTTTAATGGTATTTTTTGTTTCACTTTCAGATTCATACCCCTATCTTATCACATTTTGAGTTATAATAGAACTATGAAAATCACAAAACTTGAAAAGAAAAAAAGACTCTATCTGATGGAGCTTGATAATGGCGATAAATGCTACATCACCGAAGATACAATTGTTCGTTTTATGTTATCAAGAGATAAGGTGATAAGCGAAGAGGAATTAAAAGAGATTCAGGACTTTGCTCAATTTTCTTATGGTAAGAATCTGGCCCTCTACCATTTATCCTTTAAAGCACGCACTGAAAAAGAGGTCAGAGAATATCTAAAAAAATACGATATTGATGAAAACATAGTTTCTCAAGTCATTGCTAATCTTAAAGAAGATAAGTGGATCAATGATAGCCAATACGCTTATGCTAGCATCAATGCCAATCAACTTTCAGGAGACAAGGGGCCTTATGTACTGACTCAGAAACTAGCACAAAAGGGAATTTCAAAATCTACTATAGAAGAGAACTTGAAAGAATTTGATTTTTCTGAAGTTGCTCAACGTGTAGCTAATAAACTATTGAAAAAATATGAGGGAAAACTTCCAGCTCGTGCCTTGCAAGATAAGATAATCCAAAACTTGACTAACAAGGGCTTTTCCTATTCTGATGCTAAAAGTGCCTTTGACCAGTTGGATAGTCAAGTTGACCAAGAAACGACTCAGGAACTCATCTTCAAAGAGCTTGATAAGCAATATACTAAGTATGCTCGAAAGTATGAAGGATACGAACTGAAGCAGCGTTTAACTCAAGTTTTAGCACGAAAGGGCTACGATTTTTCGGATATAGCAAGCGCTCTCAGAGAATATCTTTAATATTTCCAAATGAAATTCACAGATTTTAGGTAATTTTATGGTATAATAATAAATGATAAACTTATAAATTGTAGAAAGTTGGTTAGTTATGAAGCTTCCAAAAGAAGGCGACTTTATTACAATTCAAAGTTATAAGCATGATGGGAGTCTCCACCGAACTTGGCGGGACACCATGGTACTAAAAACAACAGAAAACGCCATTATTGGTGTCAACGATCATACACTTGTTACCGAAAGTGATGGTCGTCGTTGGGTCACTCGAGAACCGGCTATTGTTTACTTTCACAAGAAATATTGGTTTAATATCATTGCCATGATTCGTGATAATGGAACTTCTTACTATTGCAATATGGCTAGCCCCTACTATCTGGATGAAGAAGCACTGAAGTATATTGATTACGATTTGGATGTTAAAATTTTTACAGATGGGGAAAAACGTCTCTTGGACGTTGAAGAGTACGAGCGTCACAAACGCAAAATGAATTATTCTGATGACTTGGACTATATTTTAAAAGAACATGTCAAAATTCTTGTTGATTGGATTAATAATGGACGTGGTCCTTTCTCAGAAGCCTATGTAAACATTTGGTACAAGCGCTATGTAGAACTAAAGAATCGGTAAAGTTGTCAAACTGGGGTTAAGACCCCGGTTTTTTTATTTTAAAAACCCAGCTTTGCAGCTGGGCTTATCCTTATATATCTAATTTCGTAACAGTAAATTTGATATGGGAATAGTCTTTTTCAACATCCTTATCCAGTAAGAAAGCCGTGGCGTCCTTCTTAACCTGAACCAAATCAATATTTTGAGCCTGGGCTGCATAGACGCATCCACAATAACATTGACGGTAGATGTCATACTCTTCACACATCTCTACCGAACGTTTGTAGCCTTGATTTTTCTTGAAATCACTTGGAAGATAGTGAGTGGTATAAATTTTTTGCACATCGATTCCGATGCTGTTAATGGTTTGAGAATTCTTATGAGGACTGATGGTCAAGGCTGAGCCAAAATAGTCAAAACCTAAATCCATAGCCACTTGCGCTGTTTTATCCAGGCGGTAGTCAAAGCAAACCTTACAACGGTCACCACCTTCAGGCTCTTCTTCCAAACCTCGAACCAGTTTACGATATTCGTTAGGTTCATAAGGAGCTTCTAGGTATTGAACGTTATTGCCAGTTCGCTCATTGAAATCACTGACAAATTTTTGAGTGACGTAAGCCCGCTTGTGGTATTCTGGCTTGGGATGGATATTAGAATTGGCAAAATAAATGGTCACGTCTGCATACTTAGTCAAATATTCTAGAGTATAGGTACTGCAAGGGGCACAGCAAACATGCATGAGAATAGTTGGACGTTGCTCATTTTTCTCCCATACTTGTACCATCTTCTGCATGACACGGTCATAATTAATCTTCTGATTGGGGTTCATCTTGCTCAGAATTTCTTCTACATCAATCATGTTCTTCTCCTTTTTCTAGTCTTATTTTATCATATAAGTTAGGAGAGCTCAAATCTATTTAGAAGTGAATAGCATAAAAAGGAGGGTTAGTAATTCCCTCCTTTTGTGTTTTTTATAAGTTGTTTTCTATAGAAAGCTTACATCATGCCGCCCATCATGCTTGGATCCATTGCCGGAGCCGGAGCTACTGGTTCTGGTTTATTGGCTACGACTGCTTCTGTTGTCAAAATCAAGCTGGCTACAGATGCTGCATTTTGTAGAGCTGAACGACTCACTTTAACTGGGTCGATAATCCCTTGATCAATCATGTTGACCCATTCGCCAGTTGCTGCGTTGAAGCCTGTTCCAACTTCAGCATTTTTCAAGCGATCGATAACAATAGATCCTTCAAATCCTGCATTGTGTGCGATCTGACGAACAGGTTCTTCCAAAGCACGGAGAACAATATTGCGGCCCGTTGCTTCGTCTCCTGTCAATTCCAAGGCAGCAACAGCTGGAATGACATTTACAAGAGCAGTTCCACCACCAGCAACGATTCCTTCTTCAACGGCTGCACGAGTAGCGTTGAGGGCATCTTCAATGCGGAGTTTCATTTCTTTCAACTCAGTTTCAGTTGCAGCTCCGACCTTGATGACCGCTACACCACCTGACAATTTCGCCAAGCGTTCTTGCAATTTTTCACGGTCAAATTCAGAAGTTGTGGTTTCGATTTGAGACTTGATAACTGCAACACGGTGGGAAATAGCTTCAGGATTTCCAGCACCTTCTACGATAACAGTGCTATCTTTGTCCACAGTTACTCTCGCTGCTTGACCAAGAGCTTCAATTGTAGCATCTTTCAACTCAAGACCAAGGTCTTCTGTGATAACTGTTCCGCCTGTTAAGATGGCTATATCTTCAAGCATGGCTTTGCGACGGTCACCGAAGCCAGGTGCCTTGACAGCTACTACGTTGAAGGTTCCACGAATCTTGTTCAAAACAAGAGTTGGAAGAGCTTCGCCATCAACATCATCCGCAATAATCAAGAGTGGACGATTGCTTTGGAGAATGCTTTCTAGGAGGGGCAAGATTTCTTGGATATTTGAAATCTTCTTATCGGTAATCAAAATGTACGGATTTTCAAGGTCAGCAACCATTTTTTCGCTATCTGTCACCATGTACTGTGAAAGATAACCACGGTCAAACTGCATACCTTCTACAACTTCAAGTTCTGTTTCCATACCACGTGACTCTTCGATGGTGATGACACCGTCTTTACCAACTTTTTCCATGGCTTCAGAAATGTACTCGCCTACTTTTTCAGAACGAGAAGATACGGCTGCAACCTGAGCAATAGCTTCTTTATTGGCAACTGGGATGGCGTTGTTTTTCAAGGCTTCTACTGCTGCGGCAACTGCTGTTTCAATCCCACGACGAATTCCGATTGGATTGGCACCTGCTGTGACGTTTTTGATTCCTTCGCGGACAATTGCTTGGGTCAAGACTGTTGCAGTTGTCGTTCCGTCACCTGCGATATCATTGGTTTTTGAAGCTACTTCTGATACCAATTTGGCACCCATATTTTCAAAATGGTCTTCTAATTCGATTTCTTTGGCAATGGTCACACCGTCATTGGTAATCAAAGGTGAACCGAATGATTTTTCAAGAACGACATTACGACCTTTTGGTCCCAAGGTTACTTTAACAGTGTCTGCAAGGATATCGACACCACGGACCATAGCTGAACGAGCGTCAGATGAAAATTTAATTTCTTTTGACATACTTACTTTCTCCTTCTATTCTTCAATGATTGCCAAGATGTTAGCTTCGCCTACGATGATGTACTTTTCATCGCCGTCTTTGACATCGAGACCTGCGTGAGCTTCAACTAAGACACGGTCTCCAGGATTAACACTTGGAGCCACCAAGTCACCGTTCAAGGTACGAACACCTTGTCCAGTAGCTACAACTTGAGCTGTTTTGGTTTTTTCTTGGGCTGAGCCTGCGAGGACAAAACCTCCAACAGTTTGTTCTTTTTCTTCGATTTTCAAGACCACACGGTCTCCTAATGGTTTCAACATCTGTTTTCCTCCATGATGAACTACATATTATTAGCACTCTTTATATCTGAGTGCTAATTCATAGTTCTATTGTATCACTTGGTCAGAAATAGTCAAGAAAAAAGTCTGACTTTCTGAGGATGAATAGATAAATTCTTTATCCTAATTTTGCACTTTAATAATGTAGAATTTTAACCAACATGATTTATGGAATTAGCATTTTCATTAATTCTTTTATAAAAAATACCGAAACTCTAAATCCTTATATTACGCATATATAAAAAACAACGATTATAAACCGTTGCTTTTTTACATACTATTAATATTTCAATCCTGGATTGAAAAATCCTAAGGCTACTCCTGCAAGTGCAATAACTACCAGTAATAGCATCACCCAATTTGGAGAAACTTTCTTTTTAGCCATCAGCCACCAACATAGAACAATAAAACCTGCTGTCAAAAGACCTGGATAAACACCATCAATCTTTTCTTGTAAGTTTAAAAATGTTTCTCCATCTCCATTTTTCAGCTCTAGCGCCGTAGTGACAGATACCCAAGTTGCTGCAACAGCTCCTATGACCATACCACCAACAACACTAATTGATTTTCTTAGCGCCTGACCTTTAGGACCTACTAAAAATTCTACTGCTTTATCTCCAAGTTCATATCCTTTAAAATAAGCAAAACGCATTCCAAGATAGACTAATAGATTCCATGCAATAATATAGAATATTGCACCAGAAATATTTCCTCCTTTAGAAAGACCTAGTGCTATCCCCAAAAGAACAGGAATTAATGTTCCTACAATAAGTGAATCTCCAATACCTGCAATAGGCCCCATTAGACCAGCTCGCATTCCATTAATGGTTTCACTATCTACGGCATCTCCATTTGCACGCGCTTCTTCCAAACCAGCTGTTATCCCAACTACTAGAGAACCCAACTGCGGCTCAGTATTAAAGAATGCTGTGTATGTTTGCATAGCTTCTTTTTGCTCTTCCTTAGTATCATACATTTCTTCTACAATTGGAAGCATAGAAGTTAAATATCCAAAAGTTTGCATATGTTCTTGAGAAAAACATGTCAGATGTCCATAGAACCAGTGGTGAAATGATTTTGTCAATGTTTTTCTTGATATTTTTTTTCGACTCATTCTAAATATCCTCCTCTTCATCAAATCCCATATCACTGACAACTGCTGTCGTACGGGCAGATTTAATAACTTCTAATTCATAATAAATTACTGCAAAAATTAATGACACAACACCACTTGCTACTAAGTTCAAGCCTAAAGATTTTGCTAACGTGAACCCGACAAAGAAAGGAATAAAGTCTGTTGTTTTTGTAACAATTTGTTTCAAAAGTATTGCAATACCCACACATGGAAGGAGTGCTCCTACAGTAAATAGAGACTTCATTACAAAACCATCCATCGGAAGATATACTTTCATAAGATCAACCATATCTGGTCCAAATTTTGTAATAATCATTGTTGGTAAGAAAGAAAAGATAAAATGTGAAATCCAAGGATATACCCAATCAACAGCATATAACTTCTTAAAATCACCTTTCTCTACAGCTCTCCATCCAATGTGTTGCCAAAACAAATTCATAGTAGCTGTACCATAGAATAAAACAGTTCCAATTGTTCCAACCGCGGCTCCAATTGGCGCTGCTGCTGCTGCAATCGCTACTTCACCTGAAATATTATTTGCATGAACAAATAGGATAGATAACGGAATTCCGATATAAGAAATTGCCCGTACATCGGCAGATACAGTTCCACCAGGTGTCACTAAGGCAATATATAATACCTGCAAAGCCACACCAACGATTACCCCTGTTGTTATATCTCCTAATATTAAACCTACAATTAAACCACCAACTAATGGACGCCCCAAAGTATAGTTACCAATACTGGATCCCCCCATACCTGGCATCGATGCTAAACTTGCAAACAATCCTAAAAGAGCTGCTTGAATCCAAGAAATTTCCATCATTTTGTCTCCTTATTTCATTATTAAAATCCAAATTTTGATTTAAAATCACTCCAATAGCCAATAGATACATCTGGTAATAATTGGAATCTAACTTTATATCCTGCTTTTTCAATTGCTTCTAGTGCAACTGCTTCCTCTTGAGTAATTGATTGATTATTTCCCAACTTGATAGCACCTGGTCTATCGTTAGCAGGTCCTACAATAATCTCTTTAACATCTCCTGGAATAAAGCCCTGGTCTACTAAAATTTCTTTCATATCAATTGGATTCTTAGTAATCAAAAAATATCTACTATCCGATTCTGTTACTTTAGATGATTTTTCTTTAAATGCTTCCTTTGTCCAAACAAATGTTTTTTTATCTGACGCACCTTTATAGGCCTGAATTAAAACCTTATTGGATGCAGCAGCATCATTTACTGCAATTAATCCATCACATGGATGTTCTTTTGCCCATCTAGTGACTGTTTGTCCATGAATCATTCTATCGTCAATTCGTACAAATGTTACTACCATAATTTTTTATCCCTTTCCTTATATAACTAAATATCGTCTTCTTCATTAAGATTATCATCCGATCCGACTTCAAATTCCTGTAGAGCTGAGGATGATTCGTTTAATATCGTAGAAACAAGTTCACTTCCAGTCAGAATGTCTTTCATCACCACTGCTGTAAGTGCCATTGTTAAGTTCATGCCTCCCAAAATAGTTGCATTCTCTAATTTTCCAAATTCTTCTAATACTGTTGCAACAGTTGTTAAAGGACTTCCCCCAACAATGTCTGCTAAAACAAGAACAGAATCATTTTCATCCAGAGACGCAATAACATTCTTGACCTCTACAGAAAAATCTGCAAGACTTTCCCCATCTTTTAAGCCAATTGCTATGACATCATCTACCTTATCCGAAGCAAACATAGAAAGAGATGATTTCAATCCCTCTGCGAGTCCTCCATGACTGACTAATATCAAATACTTCATATTCCCCTCCTTTTATTGATTTCATTCTATCATCCTTATCTTCACTTTATAATTGTTAAATGTCACAAAAGTTTATTGATAAATGTCAATAAAAAAATGACAAATGTCAATAAAGACATCTGCCATGTTCATATTATTTAAGAAAAAATAATCTCGACATCTATTTAAGGGTTCCTATATCTAGTTCTTTTTGTAACTTAATAAGACTACCTTCAATATCCGTGTTATTTTCATCCATAGATAATGCTTCTAATCTTTCTTCTATTCCAACCAATGATTTTGAATCTATTCCTTTTAAAATAGTTGTAATTGAATTTTTCATTATATAATCCAATGAAGTAGTCGTTAAGGCATTTTGACCAATCATTCCTTTCTTCATCAACTCTTCACTCTTCAAACTAGTTACTACCTCTGGTAATACTGAGCTTCCTTGACCCTTATTAAATAAATTTTGTTGAATTTCACGATTAATTGTTAAAAATTCTATAAACGATACGGCAAGGTTTGAATTGCGAGAACGCGAAGAAACCACGTATAAGGAAGTATCTGTTACAGTCGAACGAATGTCTTCCTTAGTCGTTGGCAACGAAATACATGTCCAGTTAAAATTTGTATATTTGGCCACATGATAAGGAAAAGGTTTATATGTACGATATTGTGCCAAACTCATTGGATAAAAGGCCACATGTCCTTCATCAAAATCTTTATAGGTTACTTTGTAGCGTCCGTTTAATTGATTCAATCCCCTTATATAGGATAAAGCATCCTTCATTTCTGACGAATCTATACGAGGAATCCCACTCTCAGAAATAGTAACACCAAAGGCTGCTAGAGATTCTTTCCAACTATATCCTGTTATCCCAAATTGATCAACGATTCCATCTCCATCGGTATCTTTTGTAATTTTTTTACTAATCTCATATAGATCTTTCAGTGTCCACCCTACTTTAGGAATTTCAATGCCCTCTCTTAAAAGTAAATCTTGATTTACACACATCAACATGGGATTGCTTTCATATGGAAAACCGTATAAATCATCTCCGTATTTTGCTGCCTGCAAAGATACATCATAGAAATTAGAGGCATCTTCTTGAGACAGATAGGAATTTAGGTTTTTTAAAATACCTTTTGATGCAAATAAAGATAATTGGTCGCTTGATAATAGAAATACATCCGGTTCAGAACCTTTTAAAATTTGACTTGAAATCCAATTAGAATACTCCTCCTTAGGAATACCTGAATCATATACAATTTTAACCCCTGGATGAAGCTCTTCAAATTTCTTAATAGCCTCATCTAGTACATAGCTGTTATTCCCTGTAGGAATTCCCCAACTAGAATCAGAATAAAAACCCAGTCTAATAATCTTTATCTGCTTGTTTTCCCAAATAAGAAATAAACTCAAGCAACTTAGCACAAACAGTATCGCTAGAAACAATTGCTTTACTTTCATTTATCCATTTCCTTCGAAAAATTCTTTTGTGTCACACCTGTTTGTACAGCCCATATGGCTAACTGTGTCCTATCTCTCAAATTTAGTTTTGAAAGAATGATAGAAAGGTAATTGCGCACTGTTCCCTCGGATAAAAAAAGATTACTGGCAATTTCCTTATTTGATTCTCCAAATGCCACTTGCTGAATAATTTTCCATTCTGTCAGTGATATATTTTCAATATTCTCTTCCTTCACAGTAATAGAAAAATTGGTCTGTGCCATCTGCGAGAACAATTGAAATACCTTACTAGCTATATTAGGATTAATCATAGCTCCACCTTTATACACTGTCTGAATGGCTTGATATAACTCGTCGGTTGAAACTCCTTTTAATAAATAGCCAGATGCACCATATTTTAAAGCACTAAAAATGAATTCGTCGTCATCAAATGTTGTTAAGATTATAATTTTTATATTTGGAAAACGTTTTTTGATTTCTTTTGTAGTCAATACTCCGTCCATTCTGGGCATTCTAATGTCCATTAAAATTATATCCGGTTTTACAGTCATAATGTTATCCATAGCTTCGATACCGTCACCAACGACGGATACAACATCAATATCAGCATATACTGATAAAATGATCTGCAAAGACTCTCTAATTAACGCCTGATCATCTGCAATCATTACCTTTATCATATACTTCACCTCCTATTTTTGGAAAAACTATTTTAGTGTAAAATCCTTCCCTATTTTCAAAATGAATAGAACCACCTAAAATAGAAACTCGCTCTCTCATTTGTTTCAAGCCATACCCAATTTGTAAGTCGTCAAAACCTATTCCATTATCGTGCAAAACTATTATGTTGTTATCCTCACTCATAAAGCGAATGCTCATTTTACTAGCATGTCCGTGACGAACAGAATTTGTCATAGATTCTTGTATAATCCTAAAAATAGTATCTTCCTGCATAACATCTAAATCAATATTCCCCCATTCATATTTTAGATCGACAGAGAGTTTTGATAGAGACTCATACTCACTAATCATTAATATTAGAGCATCTTTTAAACCATTATTTTGCAAAGCTCCTGGTCTCAGTCTCTGTAATGATCCCCTAACATCTTTTATCCCCTCTCTAACTGCATTTGAAACATTTTTCAACTGTTCTTTAGCACGGATAGGATGAACATCAATTAGTACAGAAACAGCATCAATCCCTGCTGAAATTCCTGTCAATGCATGCCCTAGAGTATCATGAATTTCTCGAGCAATTCTTTTCCTTTCTCGATCTTCAGCGATTTTCTCTGATAACGATATGTAATGATTCAATTCAATGTTGACTCTAGATAACATTTTAAGCTCTTCTTCAATATTATGATGTTCTTTAATCACGTATAGGATATAAGACAATAAAGAGATGATGAAAATAATAACATTTAATGATGTCAATGCATTTTCTAAAAATAACACTATACCTCGTATGGAAGATGGATAAAATTGGATATAGGTAGCTAGAGATGGAACTTTTATAAATAGAGACAAGATTTCATAGTCTGTTAAAAGTAACATTAAAAAACTCAAGAAAATAAAAATAATCCAAGAACGTTTACTATCAGAGTCTTGAAACTCTCTTGAACTATAGAATATATCAGCAAAAACTAATAATATTATTCCATTGTATGACAGATTTTGTGACCATATAACACCAATCATTAATACTATTTCAAACAAATTCCATTTTGAAAAAATTGGCCATTTTTTCTCAGTTGAGTACATTTTATAGGTAGATATAAAAATAATACCGACAAAAAAAATAATTGAGTACCAAAAAATCTGGTCAGGTGATTTTGAAATGTTATTTAAATCACCCAATAAGAGTGTCATCTGCCCCTTTGAAATTACATAGTTTGTAATCTGTATATACAAAGCTCCATTGTATATAATGGTTAGAAAATTAATTAATAAAAGCGAAATTATAGAATACTGGACACCTTTTACCTGTTTCATTACTGCCACCCATTAATATCAAACTGAATTATATTATTTTTATCAACAAATTGTACAGGTATAGTATATAATTCTTCAACTTCTTCTTTTTTTACTAATAAATCTATTGTTTCCGATACTTTTCTACCCATATGAGATGGAAATTGAGCAACCGTTCCCGTAACTTCATCTGTTGTAGCTAATAAATGCTTCATATCTGGTGAACCATCTATTCCGTAAATAAGTTTTTTTGAAGTTACTTTCAATTCTTTAATTGCTGCTAAAGCTCCTATAGCTGCTCTATCATTTAAAGCCACTATAGCATCAAATTGTAAACCTTCAGATAAGGCATCACCTACAGTAGTCATAGCATACTCTGTTTGACCAACCGTTTCTCTTTCTGAGATAATTTGATAATGTTCTTCTGATTTTATTGTATCCAAAAAACCAGTTATTCTCTGATTAGCTGATAAAGCATCTTTGTGCGTTAACAAAAGAATATGAGCATTTGAGGTACGTTTCATCAAATCCTTGGCAATTAATATCCCAGCATGGTAATTATCAGAAACTATACTCGTATCAACTTTTATATTATTCAACTGACTATCTACTGCTATAACTCTAATTCCAAAATTCTTTGCCCTACTTAACGCTTCTACAATTTGCTCGCTATCACTCTTAACCGGATTAATAACAATAACATTCACTCGCTTCTCTATAAACTCATCAATTTGTTTACTCTGTTTTTCTTCACTCATCTCTGCGTCCCGAGTATACAATATCTGACCTTCTGAATCAGAATAGCGTTGAATCTCATTATGTAAATGTCTATAAAATTCACTATTCATCGTCATATAAGTCGCTCCAACTTTTATTTGTCCCGGAATAGGATCTGTCTGACTCACATGAGTATAAATCGCAAAAACAAATACGACTACTGTACAAAATATAATTTTGACGATTGTTCTTGTATATTCTCTACTCATTCCAACCTCCAAAAAGTTTCAACTAGTTCATTGTAACACATTTAGACATTATAAAAAAGCCTGAAAGCAACTCAGACTTTTCAATGTTTAAAATGGCAATTCTTCCTCTTCCAAAACCAAGTCTGCCAAATCCTGCCCTGCGTTATTTTCTCGCATGGCACGTTGGGCACGACTTTCCAAGAGTTGGAATCCAGTAACAAGTACTTCGGTCACGTAGTTCATCTGGCCATTTTTCTCAAAACGACGGGTACGTAATTCTCCATCAACGGAAATGAGACTGCCTTTAGTTGCATAGCTGGCCAATGTTTCTGCTAGTCTACCCCATAGGATCATATTGACAAAATCAGCTTCACGTTCACCGTTTTGGTCTTTGTAACGACGGTTCACAGCGATAGTTGCTCGCGCTACTGACTTGTCATTGTTGGTTTTGTGCAATTCAGGTGTAGACGTCAAGCGTCCGATTAAGATAACTTTATTATACATATTTTCTTCCTCCTACTTATCTATTCGTAGGAAATCAAAAAAAGTTACAGAAATTTGTAACTTTTCGAGAAAATTTTTTATTTTTTATGAACCATGAAACCTGTCGCCTGTTGATTTGCCATAATGGTCATATCTGTAATCTGCACACGACGAGGTTGACTGGTCACATAGACTACTGTGCCTGCGATATCCTGAGCTTGCAAGGCTTCTATTCCTTTGTAGACCGTCGCAGCTCGTTCTTTATCACCATGAAAACGCACTGTAGAAAAATCTGTTTCGACAATTCCAGGCTGAATGGTTGTCACCTTGATATCCGTTGCGATGGTATCAATTCGCAGACCATCTGAAAAGGTCTTAACTGCTGCCTTGGTGGCCGAATAAACTGCTGCACCTGCATAGGCATAAATTCCTGCGGTTGAGCCCATATTGATGATATGTCCTTGATTGGCTTTTACCATTGCTGGCAAGAAAGAGCGAGTGACTGCCATCAAACCTTTGACATTGGTATCCAGCATGGTCAACATATCCAACTCTTCATAATCCTGATAAGGTGCTAAACCTAGAGCCAGTCCGGCATTGTTGACCAGAATATCAATCTGACCTATCGTTTCTAGAATATCAGAGCAGACAGTCTTTACCATGGCCATATCCATGACATCTAGGGGAAAAGTCCAGACGGTTTGATTTGGAAAGCTTACTGCAAACTCCGACTTGAGGGCTTTCAATCTGTCTGTCCGTCGACCTGTTAGAACGACATTCTCACCCTGCTCCAAATAAGCACGCGCAATCGCTTCACCAATTCCTGATGTCGCTCCTGTAATCACAACATTTTTTGCCATCTCATTTCCTTCTAGCTGGTCTATCAGATATTAACAACTTCTTAGGCAGTCCAGTGTTTGGCTGGGTCAAATGGAGTTCCGACAACTTGGTCTTCTGACAATTCAAGCACCCCTCGTTTTTGCGGAGCATTTGGCAGATGCAATTCACGAGGACTGCACATCATACCAAAACTCTTTTCACCACGAAGTTCGCCTGGGAAAATAAGATTGCCTTTTGGCATCATAGCTCCAGGAAGAGCTACAATTGTTTTCAATCCAACACGCGCATTGGGTGCCCCTGCAACGATTTGCACTGTCTTGTCACTTGCGACTGCAACTTGGCAGATGTTAAGGTGGTCACTATCTGGATGAACTACCATCTCGACAATTTCACCAACAACAAACTTAGGTTCCTTGTCATTGACAATTTCTTCTTTAAAACCTTCCGCCTGCAATTCTTGGTTCAAACGTGCTACTTGCTCATCTGATAAAAAGACCCGACCTCGCTCTGCAATTTCAAACAAACTTGAAACTTCAAAAATATTCCAAGCTACTGTTTCTCCATTATCTTTGAGGAAAACACGAGCTACCTTGCCTTTGCGCTCCACATCCAGTTTGGCATCTCCACTGTTTTTCACGATGACCATAAGGACATCACCGACATGTTCTTTGTTATATGTAAAAATCATTGTTTCTATTTTCTCCTATTTCAGTCCTGCTAAAAAGTCGTTAATTTGTTGCTTACTTTTACGGTCGCGATTGACAAAACGGCCGATTTCCTTGTCCTTTTCCAAAACAACAAGGCTAGGAATTCCGTAAACATCCCAGAGTTTGGCCAAATCCATATACTGGTCTCGGTCCACACGAATAAAGGTGAACTCTGGATTGGTCTCCTCAATTTCTGGCAAGGCAGGATAGATGTAACGACAATCACCGCACCAATCTGCTACAAAAAGAAAGACCTTCTTGCCATCTTTTTCTACTAAAGATGCTAATTCTTCTAAACTTGCTGGTTGTATCATAAGACTTCCTCCTCATAGACTAGGTCTTCATTTTCATAGACAAAGGTATAATGACGGCCATCCTCAAAAATGACGCCACCAACCAAGCTCTCCAGACTGCTTTCATAGACTTGAACATAGAGGGTCGCAATTTCTCCCATGTCTGAAAAATGGTCTCGCACAATCTCTGTCAACTCTTCCTGAGTCTTCATGAGCTTATGGTCATCTGCAACTTTTTTCGTAGCAAGGGCAAGGCTCCCAATACCAAGCAGAGCCAGACCTGCCATCCACATTTTTTTAGCTTTCATACCATTCATTTTAACACAAAAAACGCTTCAGGACAAATTAGGAAGCAGCAGAAAGGCAAGTAAAAATCCCCTTCCTTAAAGGAAAAGGACTTCTTATACTCAATGAAAATCAAAGAGCAAACTAGGAAGCTAGCCGCAGGTTGCTCAAAACAGTGTTTTGAGGTTGTGGATGAAGCTGACGTGGTTTGAAGAGATTTTCGAAGAGTATTATTCTTATTGCCAGGCACCTGAGTTGCCAACGTAGTAACCATCAGGCGTGTAGGTATTGCGAAGCATCTTACCTGATGAAGCTAGATAATACCACTTACCATTGTCTTTGACCCAATCATTCGCAATCATGGCACCAGAAGAACTTACATAATACCAGTCTCCCTTATCATAAACCCAAGCGCTTGCTTTCATATCTCCTGAAGTTGATAAATAGTACCACTTGCCTTGGTCGTAAAGCCAATCACCAGCAATCATAGCTCCTGATGATTTAAAGGCATACCAGTTGCCACCTTGATATAGCCAAGTTTGATTGAACATGACTCCTTTATCATTCATAAAGTACCAAGTTCCCTTGTCATAAACCCAATCCTTCTGTACTAATTGACCTTGTTTTTGATAGTACCAGTTTTGGTTTGATTCTAGCCAACTTTCTGCTTTTACAATCGGATAAAGTTCTTTGAAAGCTCCTCCATCATATTTATGACTGATAGACTTTAGTTTTTCAAGTTTCAACTCGCCATTGTCATAGTCTGTCCAAGCAAAGACTTTTTGACCATTGACAGTCTCTGGTAAGGTAGCAGTGTAAGTCTTGGTCTGATAATCCCATTTAGCATCGAGGTAAGTGTATTGATTATTTGATTCTTCAATACGATAGTAACCTCTCTTTCCACTATCATTATGAATATCATCCACAACTTTCGTTGACCAGGTCTTCACTTCGTTTCCGCTCTTAGCCTCGACCTTGATATCTCCTCTATAGCCATATGGAACATAGAAATTCAGGTAACGCCCTTCTATACCAATCATAGACTTGTCCTTTTCTTGACCTAGAAAATTGACTGTCTGATCTTGACCATCGAGACTAACCGTCCACTCGATTTTCTCGGTTTTTGGCAAATCCAAGACTTTGATATCCACTTCATGGCCATTGTTGAATCGAAGAATCTTGCCATCTTGATACTGTACTCCACACTTAACAACCCATTCTTCTTTAAGCTCAAATGCCTGCCCTGAATGAGGAAAAGCCAGTAAAGCTAAACCTGCTAGAGACAAACCAAATAATGTGATTTTTTTCATCGTAGATCCTCCTTAGGATTTTTTATGTTAATTATATCACTATGTTTTTATTTTGCAACTCATATCCTAAATATGCAAGCAAAAAACCTCTGAGATTGTTCTCAAAGGTTATAATCTAGCTAATTGCTGTTCTCAACCGCTGCAGTAATAAAGGCAGTGTAGAGTTCTTCTGGACGATTTGGACGGCTTGAAAGTTCAGGGTGATACTGACAAGCTACAAAGAATTTATTTTCAGGGATTTCCACGATTTCTACCAAACGATTGTCTGGAGAAACACCTGAGAAGACAAAGCCTGCTGCCTCAAACTGCTCACGGAAGGCATTGTTAAACTCATAACGGTGACGGTGACGGCGTTGCACCACTTCTTGATTATGATAAGCAGCTGCTGCCTTAGAGCCACGTTTCAACTTAGACGGATAAAGCCCCAAGCGAAGGGTTCCCCCCATATCCTCAACATCAATCTGATCACGCATGATATCAATGATAGGGTATTTTGTTTCTGGTGCAAGTTCTGCAGAATTGGCACCTTCGAGTCCTAAAACGTGACGAGCAAACTCGATACAAGTCAACTGCATTCCCAAGCAGACACCCAACATAGGAACATCATTTTCACGCGCATAGCGGATAGCTTGGATTTTCCCTTCCGTACCACGTTGACCGAAACCACCTGGCACGATGATTCCGTCCGCATCAGACAAAAGCTCTACCACATTCTCTGCTGTCACATCATTGGCATTGATCCAATTGATTTTAACTTCTGCGTCATTGGCATAACCAGAGTGTTTCAAGGCTTCAACCACAGAAATGTAGGCATCTTGCAACTCAACATACTTACCGACAAGGGAAATTTTAACTTGTTTCTTGAGGTTCATGACCTTGTCCACCATGGCTGACCATTCTGTCATATCCGCTACAGGTGCATCTAATTTCAAATGGTCACAGACAATTTGGTCCATACCTTGTGCCTGCAAGTTCAATGGAATTTGGTAAAGGTGTTCAACATCCAACGATTCGATAACGGCTTCTGGTGCCACATCACAGAACTGTGCTAGTTTGTTTTTAATTCCTTGACCAGCTGGCTCTTCTGTACGAATAACCAACATATTTGGTTGGATTCCCAATCCACGCAATTCTTTTACAGAGTGTTGGGTTGGTTTGGTTTTCATTTCACCAGCAGCCTTGAGGTAAGGAAGCAAGGTTGTATGGATGTACATAACATTATCCGCCCCCACATCTGCCTTCATCTGACGAAGGGCCTCTAAGAATGGCAAGGACTCGATATCTCCTACTGTTCCACCGACCTCTGTGATAATGACATCAGAGTCAGTCGTTAGAGCGGCACGCTTGATTTTTTCTTTCAAAGCATCTGTGATATGAGGAATGACTTGCACAGTTGCCCCAAGGTATTCTCCACGGCGTTCCTTACGCAGAACTTCACTGTAGATTTTACCAGTAGTCACGTTGGAATATTTGTTGAGATTGATATCGATGAAACGTTCATAGTGACCCAAGTCCAAATCTGTCTCAGCCCCGTCATCTGTCACAAAAACTTCCCCGTGCTGGTAAGGGCTCATAGTTCCCGGATCAATATTGATATAAGGGTCAAACTTTTGAATGGTTACTTTCAGACCACGATTTTTCAAGAGACGACCCAGACTTGCTGCCACAATCCCTTTCCCAATAGACGATACCACACCACCAGTTACAAAAATATATTTCGTAGACATAGATTCCTCTTTCTAAAATGCTCAAGGCCTTGTTAACTACGAGGGGACATAGAAAACAAGACCCTTATGGATAACGACATTTCCAGAAAAACTTCCTGAAAAAACAAAAATAGCTCCCTAAGAACTAGGGAGCCCCGACCTCTAAAAGAGGTGCCCGAACAATATGATACCTAAAAATAGGATAATTGTCAATAGCTAACTTTTATTCCTCGCTGGTTTCAGCGTCGTCATCTGAAAAATCGTCGTCTTCTTCGTTGAGATCCACGTCTTCACCTAAGTCATCAGGAGCGATTTCGTTGATTTCTGCATCATAAGCTTCCACTTCATTTTTCTCATCATCTGGATTTTCATCATCGTATGAAAGAGCTGGATCTGCTTCGTATGCGTCTTCGTCTTCTGGATCATCCGCATTGTAGTCAATAGCATCTGAATCGCCATCCATGAAGGCATTGACACGTTTTTTCTTAGCTTTTGGTGCTACTTCATCGTCGTCATTTTCTTCAAGAGCGATGATTTCTTCGTCGATTTCGTCCACACCATACCATGAACGAAGCCCCCATTTGTTGTCTCCAAGTGAGATGAAGCTACCGTCAAAGTTCAACTCTGTGTAGAACAAAGGCAAGGCTTCGCGGATATCGCTGTTTGATGTCCCAAGGTAGTTTTGAATTTCGTTTACAAGATCGCTAAAATGCATCTCATGGTCGCGACCACGAAGTTCCAAGATAGCACGCGCTACCTCAATCATAGATAGTTCACTTTTTTCTTGCCCAGCAAATACTTCTAATTCCAAAGCGTTTCTCCTCATTTATACTACTATCGCCAGAGTAAACAGACTCTGACCTCATTTTATCATTTACTCTTTATTTTACGATAATTTTGCAGAATAGTCAAAGGTTAAGGGGGAGAAAGTGATAGGACTTTTTATTTCTTTGCTACCCAGCCGATGGCATCGCTAGGTGGATTTTTAGTATCAATCCAGATAAATTCGATACCGATTTCACCATTTTTAAATTTGGTCAATCGAATGCCGTTGATTTCCAGCTCATTGAGTCGTTGATCTGTCAAGACTTCGCGTTCTTTCAAAATGAAAATCATACATAGAAATTTTTAAAAATTTTCTCTATCGTAAACCTGCCACTAGTTCAGAAGCTATACTAGCTGATTCCAAACGTAGTATGGTCATTTCATCTACCTTCCCTAATAATGGCATTGCACCATACCAAACAATGGTCTTGTTTACCAAAAGAATAGGCGTGACTATTTTTGATTGAGTAAAAGATACTTTAATTTTCTGGCTCTTCAACTGGTCTAGCCATGCTTTATTTGCAACCGTCTCTGGTATACATATCTCAATCTGACTCATTCTAAATTCTTTTAGAAAATTCATCAGTTTTGTCTGGTGCGCATAAGGCAAAATAAGCAGACATTCCTGTCTTTCCCCTGCCAAGTCCTCTCTCAGCACATTCTCATATCTACTATCAACATAAACGAATTGTTTCTCCTCACCCTCAATGGCACGATAATCCATCTTTCGATAAGCTACTTGTCGTTTCTGAAACATCTTTTCTAAATAAGGAACATGAATATCCACATAATCGAAAATACGTACCAAAGACTTATCCTTGTAGTTTCTATGAATCCGACCTGCATACTGAATCAAATTATTTTTCCAAGAAAAGGGTGCTGCCAAGATCAGCGTGTCCAACTGAGGCAAGTCAAAACCTTCGCCAATGTATTTTCCAGTAGACAATAAAACAAACCCTTTATCTAACTGTTCTAACGTCTCCATTAAACTTGTTCTATCTCGGACTTTGGTTTTTCCGCTAATAATATAACAGTCATCAACCTCTTTCTCTTTCAATAACTTTTCAAAGACATTTATCTGTTGAGTTCGATTGACTAGAACCAAGATATTCCGCCCTTCTGCCACTTGGGCTAGAATATCCTTGAGAATCAACTGATTCCTCACTGAGTCAGTAGCAATCCAATCACTAAGCTGTATAAAATTACTTGCTTTGGTCTTTTCAATCTCCAAATGACCAAAAGAAGTGAATCTTAATTGCAATTGCCGTTTAAAATCCGTTTCCCTCTTATCAGCAGTATGGAGTATCTCACCCATTCTCTGAAAAACAATAGGCTCATAACCATTCTTACGCTCAGGCGTAGCCGTCAAACCGTAAAGATACTTCCCTCTAAACTGAGCAACAACTTTTTCAAACATCAAGGCAGAGACATGATGACACTCATCCACAATCATCATCTCATACTCATCCAAAAGACTTTGACTATTTTCCAACTTAAATAGAGATTGAATCATAACGACATCAACCAGTTTACTCAGCCATTTCTTAGTCCCACCGTACTGCCCAACATAGCCGATTACCCTTTCACGACCTGATGGCGTATAACGGGTAGCTTCTTCCTCTTCGAAAGTCAAAAAACACTTTAGGCGATCCAGCCACTGGTCTAAGAGTTGCCTATTATGAACTAGGATAATTGTTTTGGCCTTCCTTTTAGAGATGAGAGCAGCACCTAAAACGGTCTTTCCAAAACCGGTCTCCGCATGAAGTAAACCATTTTCTTTAGAAGTCATATCTGACAGGGCTAACTCTTGCTCAAAAGTGAGTTCTCCCTTAAATTCCACTCTAATAGACCTTTGTACCTTTCTCCTATCTTCCACAACTACCTGCTCATACTCAATGAAAATCAAAGAGCAAACTAGGAAGCTAGCCGTAGGCAGTACTTGAGTACGGCAAGGCGAAGCTGACGTGGTTTAAATTTGATTTTCGAAGAGTATTAAATTTATCTTGCGATGGATATAGTAAACCTCTTGGTAGCCATAAATAATGATCGGATTCTCCAAATAAATACATTCGCTCAGGAATTTGATAGGTTGGCTGTCGCATAGCCTGCTTTAAATAAAATTCGGGATTAGAAAATGAAGCCATATTTTTCAAGAAAAACAGTGTCTTGGGTGTCACAGACGATTTTTCAAGTTGGATCATATTGGATAAGACGACCTTCAACTCCTTGTCCAATTCTTGCTTGCCTAACTCCTCTTGGATTAACAGTGCCACTTTAGCAGTTGAAACCCTCTGAATTTCTTGTAAATACCTCCATTGGTCTTTATAAGGCTGAAACTGTTCATTCACAAAGACCGTTCGCCCTTGATGATAAGCTTCTCCTTGAAAAGGAAGGGCAATCAAATTGCCAAATCCACCTTTAGGAAGAACATCCTGATTTGGAAACATGCGATCAAAAGAATCAAAGGACAGTTGCATACTTTCCTGCATTGCCAGTTCTAACAGTTTCTTTCCAAACAAGCGAGCCTCTCGACTCGGAATCGCTTCCTCAAAGAAGAACCAAATATGGAGTCCGTGACCCGAACGAGAAATCTCTAAATGGGCTTCCATCTGGCGTTCCCTGGCTATTCTTCGAATGGCTAAACCGGCTTCTTTCCAATCTCTTTCATCCAAATCCAGTACCAAAAAATAACAGCTATCATCTAAGTGCATAGGAAAGATACCGATAGCTGTCTCCCCACGAAAATGAGATTTCAAAACGGAATCCGTCAATGTCTGGAAACTTCGTTTTTCAGGTGGCAACTGCTTCCAACCATAATCATAGGATGGAAAATACTGAATTTTCCCTTGATCATTGATAAAGCTCTTAGCATAAACATCATAACGGCCAGCAAACACGGAGGTAAACAATTGTAATTTTTCTTGCGTCGTCAAGTGACTACTTTGAAGTTGGAACATCTCCTCGAACCGAGAGCGTTCCATAACAAACTGACTCTTGTCTTTAAGACGTTTACACAAGAAAAACTCACTATCCCCATTAAAAGAAGAAAAGACATCAAGTACTTCTACCACAATTCCATCCAAAGACACAAAAACAGCCATAAGAGTCCCCTCCTTGATTCCTATAGGCTGATTATAACAAGAATGTCTGAAATTGTACACGAAAATAAAATCCAAATAGCACTGAAAGTACGAGATAAATAGAGTTTAAACGAGCAATCTATAAAATTAAAAAAACACATATTATCAAGCGAAATCTTTGATGATATGCGTTTTCTTGTAGGAATATTTACTTCATTTTTTTCCTAAAATTCAATGTTTACTCAGTATTAGGATTTTTAAAGATCGAGTTCTAGATACATCTTTTCTGATGACAGATCGTTTTGACCACCGAGCAAGAGATTTTCAAAAAAAGCTGTTAAAAACTCAGGACGTCGCTGTAAAATCTTTGCATTATCTAATACCAAGGCATCACGAAAATACTTGGCATGTTGCTGAAATGGTGTATTATCAATATCAAAACCAAACTCACGAAGATATTGAATCAAAAAGACCGTTACCGTCCGAGTGTTTCCTTCGCGAAATGGATGAATTTGCCAGATTCCTGAAATAAAACGCTGGATTTGTTTAACCATATCCGCCTGGGTTAGTGTCGCATATGCAACTTGTTTTTCCTGATTAAAATCATAATCCAAGGTCATTTGAATCATGGAGTAATCAGAGTACACAACACTTTCACCATTCAAAACAGGTTCATGCTTTGTGATATTGGTCTGACGAAATTGACCTACCGGAATCGAGGGTTCAAATATATCTTGAAATAACTCCTTATGAATAGCAAGTAAAGTCGCAGGACTGAATCTAAAGCCTCTTCTAGACAAGAGTTCTACGATACGCAAAGAAACCAAGTCTGCCTCCTCCGTACTCGCATCAACGGTATGATGATAAGCCGTTGCATCCTCATAAACCTGCTCATAAGTCAGTTCTCCCCGGGACTGTTTCTCAGCCAAAGATTCCATATACTCTGATGGCACTAGATTGTCAACTTTCTGCAGACCAAAACCTATCCGCCATAAATCACGTTTCGCTTCATAAGACAAGTTTGGATTGTCAATGTTGTAAGTTGATTGCATAGAAAGATCCTTTCAATTGTTTTTCTGTGTCATAGGTAAATGGTGAAATGGGCATGGAATTGGCAAAAATTATAAAAAACCATCATTGGCATACACCACTCTGAACTCGTTGGTCTGTTCAAATCCCAACTCAATTCCCCCAACACCTGAGAAGAAGGCTGCAATGTTGTTTGCGTGCGGGTTTGAATTGAAAAAATTTGTTATGTAGTACCCTAATCTAAGGAATTAAAACAATGCCTCTAATTTTTCTTTGATATCCTGGAACATTTTTGGATCTGACTGTAATTTTGAAACAGCTCTTCTCTGCTCCTGAAAAACATCTTCAGAAGTTATGTCTTCTATTCCCAATGCTTCTTTAGTTTTTTTTCTAAAATATTCTTTTCCGTTTTCATCTGTAGAAAAGTCATAATCCTCACTATCTACACTATCGCATAGCTTAGCCAAATAAAGTTCTGGAGTTTGAAAAGGAAGATAGGAGACGTATCTAGACCAATAGTCTATAAATCTTCTTCGCTTTTCAATTAATTCAGTATCATTTCTTTGGCCTTTATTTCCTGAAACTTTGAATTTAATTGAACATCCTGTTAGCTCTCGGATAATTTTATCAAGCTTTCCATTGTCTGCTTCAGGAATTTTATCTGATATAATAACACCATTTTCAAGATAGTTCATTAAATTATTTGATTCACTAACATTAGTGTTTTGATCTCCATCAAGCCAAAAATAATGGTTATCGGAATCTAAATACGAAGAGTTTAAAATATTATTACAAATTATTTGATTTGCTCCACCAGGAATATATCTCACTACTAAATTCTGTTTAAGATTCTCACTACCTGAATGAGTGATAATAAAATCTAGAATATATTTAGCTAGTCTATCTTCAACATAAATCATCTTCCTAGAATGATACACATCACCTAATTCAAAAAATACATCCTGATAATCAATATTTTCAATAACATCTATCTTTTCTCCGTTTTTCACTAAAAGTTTCACAGCTTCTCTAGGAAAATCTTTTATAAGTTGTGTAGAATGTGTAGTGATAATAATTTGATGTTTTTTATTTAAACACTCTTGAAGTAAAAACTCTTTAAATTTATAGATTGCACTCGGATGAAGTGAGATTTCAGGTTCATCTATTAATATTAATGAATTTGATTGCGCATTTACTATATCATTTACTAACAAAATAATTCTAGCTTCACCTGTTCCTGCAAAAGCCTCAGAATATTCTTTTCCAGATTTTTTCATCCAAATGGTTTTGGAAGCTTTTATATCATCACCTTTTGAATACAACTTATGAGTTAAAATTTGAATGTCTGTATAAGATTCATCCATTATTTCACTAATAATTTCACAAACTTTATCATCAACTTTAACATTATCTATAACCATTTCCTTTTTATAACGCGTATAGCTACTTGTATTATTCTTTAAAATATCAGCAACTGGTTTAGATCGTAATCTTATAAAATCTTGTTTACTACGTTGGGTAGAAATTTTTTTAAAATTATAGTGATAGAAAAATAAATCAAAAGCAGAAACATATTCTTTACAATCACAAAAGACAACATTTTTTCAATGCCATCCCATCTGTCTGTCGAAGAACTTCCGATATATTTATTTTTGGGTAATCTTTCCATCCCATATTGTTTTTGAGGAGCATATGGCTCCCAATAATCTAATCCTTTTTTTGTTCCAGAACGGCCTTTAAGAACTTCTACATTTCTAGAAGCTTTAATGTTATAATATGAATAGATTAAACACTGTTTTCCATCCACTTCATCTATTTGATCAACATTTGTACTAAACCAATATTCAGACACACTTTTATTGGCTGGAGAACCATATAAAGCTTGTAAAATTGAAGTTTTATTTACTCCATTTCTACCAACTAATAAAGTAATAGGGAAATTAAAATTTATCCTTGAATTTAATGATAAACTCTTGTAATGAGGAAATCGTATATAATCAATATAAGGATAAAATTGATTTTTATTTTTAGAAAAATTTTTAGTTATTCCTTCTAAACTCTTAATTATCTGATTGTCCATTTGCTATCTCCCTATAAACCGACATAAAATAATTTCCACTAGCTTGAGCTAATTTCACTGGAACTGCATTACCAATTTGTTTAGCTAATTGACCTCTATTTCCAACAAAAATATAGTCATCATCAAAAGACTGTAATCTTGCAGCTTCTCTTGCACTTAAAGCTCTATTTTGAGTTGGGTGCCCAAATCTACCTTTTGAATATGACATACATCCTCCTGTAATAGTAATGGAAGGTTTGTTGATATCTAATATTCCATATACATCACTATGACCTGAACGATTTTTATGACAATTTAATTCTAAAGATTTTGGCAAAGAAGTTCTACTTCCCCCATTATTTCTAATATGAGTAATTCTCTCAATATTTAAATTAGATAGTTTGTTTGCAACATGATTGTAGATACCTTCTCCAATATATTCTTCACCCCCTTCAATAGGAGGCAAGTCCATTATTACACCAGCATTAATCCATGGAAGAAGGTTCAATTCTGGTATATTTGAATGAGTTTTGGAAGGCAAATTCAAAGTTAAATTTGTGTTATCAATAATTTCTTTTCTAATCCCGTGTAACACCAATCTTTTTCTCGATTGAGGAACTCCATAATCAGCTGTATTTAAAATGTTATAAATAACACTATAATTATTATCGATTGATGTCAAAAATTTTTTAAAGATTTTTTCATTTCTTGTTCTAGTCATACCCGCAACATTTTCCATTAATAGAAAATCAGGATTCAATTCATTAATCAAACGAAGAAATTGAAAAACAAGTTGATTCCTCTCGTCATTTTCATCATTAGTACCAATAGTTGAAAAACCTTGACATGGTGGGCATGCCACAAGCATTAGTTTATCGTCTGTATCAACTTTAAGATGCTCTTTTACTTCATCTCCTGATACTAAATTTATATCTTTATCTATTACAGACACCTCAGGATTATTTAATTTATAAGTTTTAACAGCTACGGAATCAATTTCAACAGCAACTTGAACATCTATGCCTGATTTTTTAAGGCCACTTGTAGTGCCACCTGCACCGCTAAATAAATCAATAGCAACAATTTTCCCCATAGTATTCTCCTAAAGTTTCTCCTTTTTATTATAACACTATCAAATGTAAAACCCAACCCGATAGGGTTAGGTTTTTAACATTATTTCACCAACTTCTTCATCTCATCAATACGTGCGACAGTCGCATCGTATTTAGCTTGGTAGTCGGCTTGTTTGTCGCGTTCTTTTTGGACGACTTCTGGTTTGGCGTTGGCTACGAAGCGTTCGTTAGAGAGCTTCTTGCCGACCATGTCCAGTTCTTTTTGCCATTTAGCCAGTTCCTTGTCGAGACGAGCGAGTTCTTCTTCGACATTGAGGAGGTCTGCGAGAGGCAAGTAGATTTCTGCTCCTGTGATGACGCTTGACATAGCCAGTTCAGGCGCAGGGATGGTTGATGCAATTTCCAAATGTTCTGGATTTGTGAATCGTTTGATGTAGTTGACATTGCTGTTAAAGAAGGCTTCCAAGTCGCTATCGCTTGTCTTAACAAGGATGGTGATTGGCTTGCTTGGTGCTACGTTTACTTCCGCACGCGCATTACGAACAGCACGGATCAAGTCTTTGAGGCTTTCGACACCTGTGTGGGCCGCAAGGTCTTCAAAGTCTGGATTAACAGTTGGGTATGCAGCTGTAACGATAGAGCCTTCTGAGATTTGTCCAAAGATTTCCTCTGTCACGAATGGCATGATTGGGTGAAGGAGACGAAGGATCTTGTCCAAAGTGTAAAGGAGAACAGAACGTGTGATAACTTTCTCTTCTTCGTTGTCGCTATAAAGGACTTCCTTGGTCAACTCAACATACCAGTCCGCAAACTCATCCCAGATGAAGTTGTAGAGGATGTGGCCAGCCACACCAAACTCAAACTTATCAAAGTTGGCAGTTGCTTTTCCGATAGTTTCATTGAGGTTGTGGAGAATCCAGCGGTCTGTGACATTCCCAGCTTCCTTATTGACAACTTTTTCAACATTGGCAGTTGCTTGCTCGAGGGTCAAACCTTCATTGTTCATGAGGATGTAGCGAGAGATGTTCCAGATCTTGTTAATGAAGTTCCATGAAGCATCCATTTTCTCATAAGAGAAACGCACGTCTTGTCCTGGCGCAGAACCGTTTGAAAGGAACCATCGAAGGGCATCGGCACCGTATTTCTCGATAACATCCATCGGGTCAATCCCGTTACCGAGAGACTTAGACATCTTGCGTCCTTGCTCGTCACGAATGAGACCATGGATAAGGACGTTTTGGAATGGCTGACGACCAGTGAATTCCAAGGATTGGAAGATCATACGAGACACCCAGAAGAAGATGATGTCGTAACCTGTAACCAAGGTTGAAGTTGGGAAGTAACGTTTGAAGTCTTCTGAGTCTACATCAGGCCAGCCCATGGTTGAGAATGGCCAAAGGGCCGAACTAAACCAAGTATCCAAGACGTCTTCATCTTGTGTCCATCCGTCACCTTCTGGAGCTTCTTCGCCGACATACATTTCACCCTCAGCATTGTACCAAGCAGGGATTTGGTGACCCCACCAGAGCTGACGAGAGATTACCCAGTCGTGGACATTTTCCATCCATTGAAGGAAGGTATCGTTGAAACGAGGTGGGTAAAATTCTACCTTGTCCTCTGTGTCTTGGTTGGCAATAGCATTTTTTGCCAATTGGTCCATCTTAACGAACCATTGAGTAGACAAACGTGGCTCCACCACTACACCTGTACGCTCTGAGTGTCCAACACTGTGGACACGTTTTTCGATTTTAACAAGGGCACCGATTTCTTCCAACTTAGCAACGACTGCCTTACGAGCTTCAAAACGGTCCATGCCTGCAAATTCGAAGGCAAGCTCATTCATAGTTCCGTCGTCGTTCATGACGTTGACTTGTGGCAAGTTGTGACGTTGACCCACCAAGAAGTCGTTTGGATCATGGGCAGGTGTGATTTTTACGACACCAGTACCAAACTCAGGATCTGCATGCTCGTCTCCAACGATTGGAATGAGTTTATTAGCGATTGGGAGGATGACGTTTTTACCAATCAAGTCCTTGTAGCGTGGGTCTTCTGGATTGACCGCAACGGCAACGTCCCCAAACATAGTCTCAGGACGAGTTGTCGCCACTTCAAGGGCGCGTGAGCCGTCTTCCAGTATGTAATTCATGTGGTAGAAGGCACCTTCGACATCCTTGTGGATCACCTCAATATCAGAAAGGGCTGTGCGAGCAGCTGGGTCCCAGTTGATGATAAACTCACCACGATAGATCCAACCTTTCTTGTAAAGGTCCACAAAGACCTTACGAACAGCTTTTGACAAACCTTCGTCAAGAGTGAAACGCTCACGAGAGTAGTCTACAGAGATCCCCATCTTGCCCCATTGTTCCTTGATAGTAGTGGCATATTCGTCTTTCCATTCCCAGACCTTGTCGAGGAATTTTTCACGACCTAGGTCATAACGTGTAATGCCCTCTCCGCGCAAGCGTTCCTCAACCTTAGCTTGAGTCGCAATCCCCGCGTGGTCCATCCCTGGAAGCCAAAGTGTATCAAAGCCTTGCATGCGTTTTTGGCGGATAATGATATCCTGCAAAGTCGTATCCCAAGCGTGACCAAGGTGAAGCTTACCAGTTACATTTGGTGGTGGAATCACGATTGAATAAGGCTTAGCCTTTTGATCGCCTGAAGGCTTGAAAACATCGGCATCAAGCCATTTTTGGTAACGACCAGCCTCAACCTCGGCTGGATTGTATTTAGGTGAAAGTTCTTTAGACATGTGTTTGTCCTTTCTCTATTTTGTTCATTTTATTTTGAATTTGCTTAGCAGCTTCTTCTGCAGACAGATTCGTATTATTTATTTTAAGGTAGTGGTGCAACTCATTTGGTTGATGTTGGGAATTTAATTGAAGTGTTTCAGTAGTCTCCAAAATTTCTCTTTCAGATACCTCAATATGTCGTTTTAAGGGTTTGTGCTTCAACCGGTTCTCCGTTCGATTTCGACGTAAACGCTCTTCAAGACTTGTTTCCAACTCAACAAACAGAATCTCTTGATGAAAGTTATCCAATAAATCCTGAATTTGCTTTAAATACATCAGCTGGTACTGATTTGAAAAATCAATTACGTCAGTTAAAATTACTGATCGCTGATTTCTTGCACTTGCTCCAAGGAAAGAAAAGGTGATTCCACGAACAAATTCCCACATTTCCTCTGTAAAGTCCTGATAGATTTCTAATGCAAAATCGATGGCTTGATGGTTATAAAAGAGGGTAGCATCTGTCAGTCGAGATAACTCTTGACCAATCGTCATTTTCCCAGAAGCCGGAGCCCCAATGATGAAAATGTGCATCAAACTACCTCCCACTCACTCCTCAGCAAGCCATATCTCAAATCATCACAGCGATTGCCTTGGGCATCTTTACGGTCTCGGATGCGAGCTTCGAGGGTAAATCCAAGTTTTTCTGCGACACGTTGACTTTGGACATTATAACCAAAGCAAGACAATTCAATCTTGTGTAGGTTCAATTCTTTAAAAGCTAGGTTAATCAAGGCACTCGCTGCTTCGGGCACATAGCCTCGACCCCAATAATCGGGGTGCAAGGTATAGCCAATTTCCAGTACATCATCTTCATGACGATGGTTGAAATCAACAGAGCCGATAACTTTATCAGTCCCTTTGACAACAATTCCATAGCCTGCTGGGAGATTATCCTTTTCATTGCGCTTAGGAAGGATATGCTCTAGATAATAAATCTCATCTTCCAAGGTCTTGACGGGCGGAAAGCCTGCAGGGTAGGAGACTTCTGGCAAACTGGCGTAGGCATGAATATCCTCGGCATCCGCCACTGTACGGACTCGTAAAACAAGACGTTCTGTTTCCAAGCGTTCATCATCCAAAACAAAACCTTTGATGATAAATTCTTTCAAAGTCTTGGTTGCCCAAATTCTAAATTGAGTAGCCTTACTGGAATTTACTCGATAACCAACTGAAATGATAGCATCCAGATTGTAATATTCAAGTTCATGCCGGACAGCTCTATTTCCCTCTTGTTGAACCTGTGCAAATTTTGCACAAGTTGACACCTTATCTAACTCACCACTATCATAAATGTTTTTCAAGTGCTTTGTAATGACACTTCGTTCAACTCCAAAGAGCTCTGCAAGACCTTTTTGAGTCAACCAAAGATTTTCATCTTGTAAAAGGATATCTAGCTGAACATGGCCATTGGGTGTGGTATACAGGATGAAATTAGAAATTTCATTCAAGACAATTCACCTCCCCCCTTCAGTAAACAATTACTTCTCGTTTTTAAACTTTATGCCGTTTTCCTTCAACTTCTTAACGGTTACGGGACCAATTCCCTTCAAAGCGAGAACTTCTTTTTCAGTCCATTTTTTGAAATCTGAAGATGTACGAATCCCATTTTCAACAAAGATGTGAACAAGATCCATCCGAATTCCCTTCATTTTTTCCTCATTCATAAAGGAGTGCCAATCGGATACCTCGGATAAACTTCTTATCATACTGGAATGAGCCGAAAATACTGGTTTACGGCGGAACTTTTCGGCCTCGTTTGTTAAAAATTTCGTTAAAATAATATTTTCTAGTAAATAATCAAACAGAGGATACAAACTAGCTTGTAACGATTCAACTGAATTTGGACAATAGCATTCTTGGTCTTCTATATCTATAACCTTGAATTGCCAATCTTCCTCTATAAAGAATTCAACAGCTTCATCATTGATTTCCACTAATTTTGCAAATAGCTGACTTGCTTCCTCAATTTTTCCTTGAGAAAAAGCAGAGATGATGGCATGAATAAGAATGGTATCATCCCGTTTCCCTTTATTTAATTCTTCACGATAGAAACGTTCAACCTTTAGTTCCTGACCAGTAATATGATACAAGGAAAGCATACAGAAGACAAAATTAGGAGGAAAACGTTCAGGTCGCTTACTCAAATATAGGTCAATCAATTCTATAGCCTTAGAATTGAAGTTCTCCATCATATAATACTCAATCAGAAACATCAGAGCAGACAGGATAGGGCGTGCTTCAAAATAATTCCAACTATTGTATCCATTCACTTTCCATTTTTCTAAAACTAGAATTTCAAAATCCAATACTTTTTTAAAAGTCGACAAATCAAAATCTTCAACTTCTGATAATAATAAATGAAAATCAGCCGCAAAATAATCTGGATTTATTTTTAAAACTTGCTTTAACAATTTATTTCGCTTCTGTGTATTCGGAGTATGCATAGCTTCTCTAAATAAAGCATGATCCTGATTCCAATCAAAAGTCCTATTTTTCAGTTGGTAATTGATTAGCTGAACATCTGGATACTCTCCGTGTTCATCAGCATATTGCATCACTGCTGTATGTAGTTCATCGAAATTTTGAATGGTCCGACGTTCTACAAAAGTTGGATTTTTGGCCATAATTTCTGTCCAGGTAGCCTCTTCTTCAGAAATAACTTTGATATCCAACTTTTGCTGGCGTTTTAATTCTTTTTTTCTATTTTTCTTTTTAGCCATCTATTTTCTCCTCTAATTCATCCTTCAATAGATTCGACTCAACTGACTTAGAAATCCTTACAGTCTCAGATACAGGCTTTATTGGAGAATTCCAGTTTCTCTGTAGCTTGTTTACTTTGAAGGTTGTACCCCAAGCCTGACCAAGGTAGAGTTTTTCCAGTTACATTTGGTGGTCGGAATCACGAACGAAAAAGATTGAGACTTTTGAACTCCTTGAGTCTTGAGAACGTCTTCATGAAGTTGTTTTGTTAACGACCAACCTAAACATAGGATGGAGTGTATTTAGGTGAAAGTTATTTAGACATTATTTTTTCTCCTTTTATGAATATTTCTTTTATATCTACGATTTATTAATATACTGTGCATATTGTCACGATACACATAATATCCATTACAGGTGTTTAAATAGAAATATTGTAATAACCAAATTATAATCTTCCCAATAACTAATGATAATATGAAACAAACGAAAATAATTATAGTTGAGGCAAATAATTCAGACATCCAATCAGCTTCGGGAGTTATAAATTCGACCAATTTCTTCTTAATCTTTAAACCCCAAATAATTTCGGTTAACTTTGGAATAATACTCAACATTAATAGAGTAAGAAAACCATATAGTTGAGTTCGATATAGGTGTCTATCCATTTTCTCAGTTCTTATTGGTTTTTTCTTATGTTTTTTTGTATCGAATTGAGAATTTATTTCTCCAATTAGACTAGGAATTAAAATTGGCAAAAACCATGTTAAAGCATTTATTAATTCATTTTCAACTTGATTAAATACTGCTAACAGTAATATACAGATTGAACCAATTAACCATGATGCTATTACTTCTTTGGTATCTTTTGCACCATGTCTAATTAGATTATAAATCATCCACCAGCATATTAAATAAAGTGCAATAAGTGAACTGAACATAAGAATGTCAGTTATTAAATCAGAATGAAAATCAATAACATTAGAAATAAAGTAATAAATATAGATATAATACCATAAAAACGAAATAATAAGCATCGTGGCATATACATTCCACAGTGTCTTTCCCTTTACGATATCTATTTTATTAACTTTTTGAAATATCTTGATTGATCCTACAGTTTTTATAACAGATAATACAAATGGTATTATTAAAACTATTACAATGCTAAACCAGTAATCCAATTGATTTTCATGTATACTATAATTATTTGAAAAATATTTATATAATTTTATTAAGGTTGATTCAACTAGATTTTTATTATAGAGAAAGTATATCAACATTCCACAAAATATTCCATCAAAAGTATTTATAAAAGCCAAGGACTCCATACTTTTAGAAAGAAAATCTTTTAACTTATTAAACTGACTTGTATAGTTAAAAACATATATCAGTAGCGATGTAAATTGGAAAAATATTAAAAATCTAAAATCATTAATAAAAAAAAGAATTAAGGACAAAAGAGAAATAATCCAATAAGAAACAACATATTTTTTATATAAAAATTTTTTAGCTAGTAATTTAAATGAAAAACTTAACGAGAATAAAAAAATAATTATTTCTAGAATAGACAATGCAGTGCTCTTGCTGAAAATCAAACTTAATAAAAAGAGGGATAGTGATAAACCTAAAGCGGAGGCAATTGATATCAAAGGTAAATAGGCAAATGTCCTCAAAAGTATTCCCCGAATTTTGGGAAAAATACCCCATAATCTATTATTAGGTTTAAAATAACAAATCAACTTCATTTATTCTCTCTCATCTAATGGTTGTTTTATGTCCCCCACTCACTACTCAGCAAGCCATATATCAGACTGTCACAACGGTTCCCTTGGGCATCTTTGCGGTCTCGGATGCGAGCTTCCAGAGTAAAGACAAGTTTCTCTGCGACTCGTTGACTTTGGGTATTGTAACCAAAGCAAGAGAGTTCAATCTTGTGAAGACCCAAATCTTTAAAAGCTAAGTCAATCAAGGCTCGCGCTGCTTCTGGCACATAACCACGACCCCAATAGTCTGGGTGCAGGGTATAGCCAAGCTCTAGCACATCGTCCCCATGGCGATGGTTGAAATCAACAGAACCAATGACTTTATCGGTTCCTTTGACGACAATCCCATAGCCTGCTGGGAGGTTTTCCTTTTGATTGCGTTCGGGAAGGATATGCTCTAGATAGTAAACCTCATCTTCCAAGGTTTTGACTGGAGGAAAGCCTGCTGGATAGGCGACCTCTGGGAGACTAGCGTAGGTATGGATATCCTCAGCATCTGCCACTGTACGAACTCGTAGGACGAGTCGTTCGGTTTCTAATCGTTCTGGTAATTCAGTTCTTGCCATCCTTCTTCCTCGCTTTCTTGATAAAGCTTCCCATGGGATTGACTCGGCTATCTAGATAACGATAAACACGCTGATGGCCGTCCCCCATAAAGTAAGTCGGCGCAAAACGGTCATTTTTAAAATGTCCCTTTTCATCCAAGAGTTCAGGATTAGCCAGTCGGTCAAGAATCTTAGCAAAAATGTGGCAAATACCATCTTCCTCAATAATCCGATCTACCTGACAGTCCAATACGACTGAACAGGCCTCTAAAATCGGTGCCTGAGTCCGTTCAGAAATCTCGTAGTCTAGCCCCAGGTGTTTCAATTTCTCCCGATGACTGATAAAACCAGCCTGCTCCATCTCGAGCATGAGATTTTCATCAGGAATATTCACAGTAAACTTCTGGTAATGCTTGATTTGCTCAGCCGCATTTTCCTCAGCTCCGACACCAATGACTAGCCAATCTCCCAAGCTATAAGAGGAGCTACAGGTCGTAATATTGTGTCCAAAATTCTGATCCTGATATCCCAAAATGAAGATAGGAAAGCCATAGTAGAGTTTACTTGTTTTAAAAGATTGCTTCATAACAACCTCCTTTGACTAAGACGCAAAAGAAAAGCCCTGCCATCTACATGACAGGGACGAATGTATTTATCCGCGGTACCACCCAATTTCGGGCAGTTGCCCGCAACTCTCGTCTTTAAAACAAAAAGACACTTTTATTTCAATTTTTCATCCATTAGCAACTAGTTTTGACACATTTGTGGACTTCTCAGCACCGCCACTTTCTGTAAAATGTGGGATTCAAAACACCTCTAATGGCTCTATTGTAGCAAGATTTTGATGGAAATGCAAGGCACAAGAAAGATTACTTGAACTTGATGCCATTTTCCTTCAATTTCTTGATGGTAGCTGGGCCGATTCCTTTCAAGGCAAGGAGTTCTTTTTCAGTCCAGTTTTTAAAATCTGACGCAGACTTGATGCCTTCATCATAGAAAGTCTTAGCACGATCAAGTGGGAGTCCACCCAAGTTTGCTGCAAAATCTTCTACAGAATTGGCTACTTTTTGAGCTTGCTCTTTGGTAGCTTCTACTGCTTGTTCAACTTTTTTAGAAACAGCCTTACCAGCTTGGCTTGCTGACTGTTCTGCACGTTTTACGACTTTTTTTGTCTCTTCTACAACCTTAGTCACAGTACTTGAAAAAGCACCTGCACGACGGAGGCTATTTCGTAATTGTTTTTTACGATTGAGTTTCTTTGACATGATAAAATCCTTTCAATAAAAAATCCCTGCTCTGACAAGGATTTAATATAAATATTCTATCAAGATTTTAGTAAAAAATCAAGAATCTATCTCGTTTAATAATTTCGCTCACCAAACAATCCATCTGGCAAATCATGGAATCCCTTGCCTGCTTTGAAGTTTTCAAACTTACCGAGCAAGAACTGATAAGCATCCAAGCGGCTTTCGTAGCGAATCATGGCATCTTTGGCACGCTCGTCTTGGTCTTCTTCGTAGACTTTTTGGCTTTCCTTGTGCGCCATGTCGTTGATCATGATTTGGGTATTGACCCAAGCTTCAAATTCCTTCATAAACTCTTGTTCGTAACTCATTTTTTCTCCTTATTCTAATCCACGAAAATAGTCTGTGTCAATCTCACGGTAGGGTTGAATATCCTGAACGTATTCCAGCACACCTTGGAATTCTCCCTCTTCATCGTGCACTGCTGCGTAGGTGATGTGGACAAACTTACCTCGCGACTCAGACTTGAACCACATTTCATACTTGTCTTTGCTTCCCTCACGAAGTCCCTTCATGATAGTCTTGACCTTGTCCAAGTACTTAGGTGGATGGCAGAGTTCGACATTGCGCCCGACTTGAGACGGAGTCCGTTTGAAAATCATCTCATCAGCTGGCGTATTGTCATTGTAATACTGGAAAATATCGTCTTTATTGACAAAGGTAATCTCCATAGGGAGGTGATTGAGGATGAGATTAGCCTGCTCGACTGAAAGATAGCCATTGCTAAAAGCCTGTTGACTATGGCGGTCCAACACTGCTTCCTTTTCCTTAGGGGTAAAGGTAATGGTAAACTGCCCTTCTGGCGTATCGATAACTTGCTGAACTTGACCCTCTGCCGTATCTAGTTGCACGGGCTCCTCTGCAATCTTTTCCCCAACAAAGCTCTGTCGTTCTGGCACCCATTTCTCAGACGGACGGATGATGGCATAACCATAGGCATCGCTCTCCTCCGAAATCTGAAGCCAGTCATCCTGAGTAAAGGACTCAAGGAGAATCATAAGGAGGATGGACTCTTCCTTGAAAATCATACTTTCAAACTCTGTCGCAAAAGCTTCAAAAGCTTCTTTTACAGTGCTAATCGGCACTTCTGGTAGTGACTTGGCTGTCATTAAAGCTGTTTGAAAGAGTTCCCTGATCTGATCATCCACTCCCCACATCACTTTTGGGGGTGAATCGTGTCCATAGCGCTCCATGATAGGAAAGAAGAGCTCTTCCTTGCGCTGGTAGTGGATGTCAAATTGTCCCAAAAGCCCCATTTGACGGACCAAACCCTTGCGCATCTCCGCAAGCATTTCTTCATCTTCCACAGACTCATAGGTATCTAACAATCTACGAATGCGAATCAAGGCCGCACGGAGGGCCAGATTTTCTTCCTTAAATACCCGAACTGGGTGACCTGGATGCTCGGTATCCTCTACTTCGACACCTTTAATAGCATTTTTAAAAAGATTAGCATGGACATCACAGAGTTCCATGACATCTTCAAATGTGACGCCCGAGTCCGAGTTCATCAGCTCGTGCTCCATGAGGGAAATCTCTATGGCTGAGACACCCGCAAAGGTCGCATCAAAACGCTCCTGAACCGACTCAGGAGAGACACCATTGTGCAATTCTAACAAAATATCCCGCAGGACATGAATCCGTTCATCTGCCATTAGTCTAATCCAATCACTTCGTAGCCGTTTGCTTCCAGCGTGCGGACAATCTGGTCCATAGGAGTTCCTTCCAGCTTAGACCCCTGCTTAAGCGATACTTTGCGACCAACTGTATTGCGCATTAAGGGATTGGCAAGGGGTTTAAAACCCAGCTCCACTAGAATTTCCAAGACTTCTGGATGCTTGTCCACCACTTCTGCAACGGGAATTGACACATCGATGATATTGTCCATGACGACCTCCATTGTATGTTCTAAAATGATTTTACTGCTTATATTATACCATATGGAAAGAGATTAAAAAACTAGCAGTGTAGTTCCTGCTAGTTCTCTGCAACTTGGATTACCATCTAGATAAGTTTAAAGAGCCAATCCAATATCTTAAATACTATCTTGTAAAACAATAATTGGACTGCAAAAGAGATGATCATCCAAAAGAATTTCAAAATCCCAATAATCGGTTTAATAAAAAGAATGGCAAGAATTGCCCAGAAAAATTTCATTCTTTCTCCTCTGGCTTAATGAGCCACCGAGCCGTATCCATTAACTTATCTGCAATAAAAAGTTTACCTAGACCGACAACGACATGGTCATCTTTCTTTATCGTTCTCATTACTTTCACACCTTGCACGGTCAAAAAGTAATTCCCATAAGTTTTAGCTAGAATTTTTATGAGTCCCATATTACTCTCCTTCGAGGATTTCAGCCTCTTTTCGGATTGTTTCAACATCTTCTTGATATTGAACTTCACTATAGTTGACTAGCTTGGATAATTCTTTCTGCAAGCTTTCCCCCATTGGTTTCATAGTTGCAAAGGTTAAACCACCTGAAATGATACCTCCCAAGATAGGTATGAATTTCCCCATTCCTTTGGCCAGCCCTCCCTTGGTCAGATTCACACCAAATATTTTTAAGACTTTTTTCAAAATAGGGTACCAAAGCGTTTTTGTTAAAGCTTTATTAGGCACTGTTTTCATTACCTGTTTGGCAATTGTTATACCACCAGCACGTAGCAAAGCAGCGGTTCCATTCACCCCCAACATGACGCCTAGATAAAGCAAGAGGGTATTTTGAGCATCTTCACTCAACTCCTCGCGTGAAGCCCAAAGATCCTCATAACCATAAATATAACCTAATTCTTGAGCCAATTTCAGAGAGAAACCATAAAATTGAGCCACATCAGCTGGAATAGTAATCGCCATAGCAATCCCTCCAGGTAATCCTGCCAAAACAGAAGTTCCACTCGCCAATAAAACATTATCCCTAATACAGGCATTAGCCACTCGATCTAAGATTTCTTGAGATAAGAGAGACGTTGGACCTTGTTCTAATAAGGTAGGGATGTCCTGTGGATCCAATTCTTTGGAAAACTTATCTACTAAAAATTTCGAACGATCAACCTTAACAACTGGTAGTTTTACCACTTGTTGTAATACTTGCATAGCTAACTCTTGTTCAGCCATATACAAACTCCTTTTACTTCTGTAAGTTATATTCTACGATAGCATACTCTTTTAAAGTATGTTTCAAATTCCCCTCAAAAATTTTCAAAAAATCCTTAGCAACTTATTTGTTAAAGATTTTTAATAGTCTTTGTAGAGGCAGCTCGAATATTCAACTTCTACCTTTACAACATGATATTCTATCTGTGAACGATAGTCTATTATTGTTTCACCTAAAATGTTCCTTGAATACACACTAACTATGAACTTTCGAGCTTCATCTTATAAATCCATAATTTCTTTTTTCTTTCGATCAAATTCTTCCTGGGATAGTATCCCTGCATCTAAAAGAGATTTTAGTTTTGTAAGGGCTTCGATTTGCTCATCTAATGATAGACTTGGTTTCATGGCTTTTTCATCTAAACCTTGTGCCATATTCATACCAAAAATCATCCCTGCACTATCACCTAGACCATGTTGCTCCACTCCTGATGAAATTTTTTGTTGTGCTGCAATATTAGAAGATTTCTGCGATACATCATCATAAGCTTTTAAATTCATCTTATTTGATGAAAATTGTTTAACCAATTCCTTAGATTCTGGTGAGAACTCAATATTAGCAATGGCAACTTTTACAATCTCAAATCCAAAACGTTCTTTCCAAGTCCCTGCATACTGTCCATCATTTGATACTTGGGTTGCAAGAACTGAAGCTTGTGAGGGTAATTGTGAAATACGATAAGTTGTTGACAAAGAATTAAGTGCAACAATAAAAGATTGAAGAAATTCTGTTACTATTTGTGATCTAGCTTGAGCGCTATCAAAGGTATAATAAGTCACATTGGCAGGAAGAAAGTTTCTGATAAATTGCTTAGCATCTGTAATTTGGATAGAAAATGTTCCAAAAGCACGTACTTCTAAATCTGTCCCATAAAACAAATCATTATACATGACTGGACCGCGAGTCCCAAATTTAATATCACGAATTTCTCTCAAATTAACAAAACAAATCTGTTTTTGCTGATCACTTTGACCCCCGAATCCAACACGATTAACAACATTGTCAAACAGTGACTTTTTCAATCCATCACCGTTAAAAACACTGCTCTCACCATTTTGGTATTCATATCCACCTGGTTCTGTAATAATTTCCTCGATACCAGACTGACTAAAGATAAAGGCAGCAGTATTTTCTGGAATAAAAATCTTGGATCCGTTGGAAATAACACCGACAGATCCCTTCGTATTGACACCCCTACCATTATTATTTTCTTGAATAATACCTGGACTTACAGCTGTATGTTCATCAAAAGCTTGAACTGTGATAATTTCTTTCCACTGATCTGCAAATGTCCCACCAATAGAATCTGTGATGGCTTTTATCAACCCCATTTAATTGCCCCCTTATAAACTCTGCTCCATATCACAATAGGCACATCTAACTGTTTGCTTCACTTGACCTGACAAAGGTGCTCCACAAAAGCTACACTTGGTTGAAATCTTTTCTGGCTCTGCACCCTTAATCCCAAGCCCTGCTTTAAAAGTGTCAAATGTATCCTTAAATGTTTCTGCTAAAACATCTGCTCCAAACAAGCTACTATCTCTCAAGGTTTCAAAATTACTTGTATCACCTGAAATCAATTTAATAATGTTTCTAGCCCACTTGTCAGTATCCTTAGTATTATTAAATGCAAAGATAGCTTGTCCGCCATTATAATAAATTTCCAGCCGTTTCACACCATTGGTTTTGGTTACTGAAACTTGAGGTTTCCCTTCAAAAATTTTAATCTGGTTAATGGGTATGGTAACTTGGTCTTTTTTTCCTCCCCACAAACCTTTTTTGATATATATTAAGTGTAGATTCGTTAAAATTAATTCATCTGTAGACAAACCATTTTTCCCAAAACTCACATGGTCACTATTCATAACCATGTATTCATGTGGCAATAATTGATAATCCATATTGAACTCCACTCTTCCTATTAAAGACTAGCTTTCCACTGCTCCACTTGTTCATGTAGATTATCACGATAATCTTTTAAAATCTTAATCACTTCTTCTTTCCCTTGAATCGGTGCTTTCTTTAGTGGACCATATTGTTTTTTCAAATCTTCCATCTCTTTTTTAGTGCTATCTTTTAGTTCTTGGATAGCAGCACTATCTTCTAAAACAGTCCCTTTAAAGGCTTCATCTGCTTCTGTATAGTAATTATCGATTATTTTCTCATTCATAATCAAGTAATCTTCATAGGTTTTTATAGACTCAATTGTCGTATCGCTAACATCTTGTGGGTTAAAATCGCTTGAACTGAGTTTTTCTTTTGCTTTAGCAAACAACCCTTTCTTCTCAGAACTACTAGATGAAGCTTCTGTTTGATTCTCACTAGAAGAGCTACTTGTTTTTTCAGAAAGAGAACTACAAGCAACTAGAGTAGAAACGGAAAGACATAGCAAAGCTAAACGACAAACTTTTTTTATGTTATTCATTGATAGAATCTCCTTTTATTTATGAAATCATCATATCATATTTCCTAAAAAAAAAAAGCATTTTCTGATTAGATAACATTAAAAAATACAGAATCCCTTTTTTAAAAGAATATTTTTCCATTTCAAATTCCACCTATTTTCCCCCACCAAAAAAGAGGGTCTCCCCTCTTCTTTAGTTCTTATCCAGATTGCGTAGCATCTCGTCAATCTTGTTTCCATACTCGATGGACTCGTCTTTGACGAAGGTCAAATCTGGGATTTTGTACAATTTCAAATTGCGACCAAGTTCACGTTTGATGGTACCAGTTGCTTTTTCAAGCCCGATTTGAGCTTTTTGATTATCCGAAGCAAGGTTACTCAAAATGGTGTAGTAAACCTTGGCAACAGACAAGTCCCCCAGCATCTGAACATCTGTGATGGTCACGCCTTGGACACGCGGATCACGGACTTTCTTTTGCAAAATCTCATTGACTTCACGCTTGATTTCCATGCCCACACGATCCGTACGGAAATGATTTGCCATGATATTCCTTTCTCTACTTTGAACCAAAAGCTAGGCCAGCAGACCTAGCTATTTTTATTAGATAGAGGAACTAGAGCCATTTGAATCTAGGAAACAAGCCTTAGATAGAACTGAGGGTTCATCAAGGCGCTGTTGACGACGAGTCAAATCGGCTATCGTTTCTCTATTATCTCTTGATTTCTTCCATGACGTACGCCTCAATCACATCATCCATCTTGATATCATTGTAGCCGTCAATCATCAATCCACCTTCACGACCGTTTGTAACTTCTTTGACGTCGTCTTTGTAGTGTTTCAAGCTAGCAAGTTCACCGTCATAGATAACGACACCGTCACGGATAACACGGACTTTAGAGTCACGGGTAACCTTACCGTTGATAACCATGAATCCACCGATGGTTCCCACTTTAGATACCTTGAAGGTTTCACGAATAACTGCTTCACCGATAACTTTTTCTTCAAATTCTGGATCAAGCATCCCTTTCATGGCTTCTTCCATCTCTTCGATAACCTTATAGATAATGCTGTGGAGACGGATTTCCACATCGTCAGCTTCTGCTTGTTGACGAGCTTGTGGTGTAGGGCGTACGTTGAAACCAACGATAAAGGCATTTGAAGCTTCAGCAAGGGTCACGTCAGATTCATTGATGGCACCAACAGCTGAGTGGACGATGGTCACTTTGACACCTTCCACGTCGATCTTTTGAAGTGAGGCAGAAAGGGCTTCAACAGAACCTTGTACATCAGCCTTGATGATAACGTTAACAGACTTGAGTTCACCAGCTTTAAGCGTATCAAAGAGGTTTTCAAGGCTGACACGTTGGGTAGCTTGACGTTGTTTCATGAGGGCACGTTTGGCACGCTCTTCACCGGCTGCACGCGCAGATTTTTCATCCTCGTAAACAGCAAAGTGGTCACCTGCCATTGGCGCTTCGTTCAAACCTGTAATTGAAACTGGTGTTGATGGCCCTGCAACCTTAACACGACGACCAAGGTCATTGGTCATGGCACGGACACGACCGAAGGTATTTCCGACAACGATTGGGTCTTGAACATTCAAGGTACCTTGTTGAACAAGAAGGGTTGCGACCGCACCTTTTCCTTTATCCAAGCGTGCTTCGATAACTGTACCGATCGCACGAACTGTTGGGTCTGCTTTGAGTTCTTGGATTTCAGCCACAAGAAGGACTGTTTCCAACAATTCTTCGATGTTTTGGTTGAATTTAGCTGAGATTTCAACAAATTCAGAATCTCCACCCCAAGCAGTTGACATAACTCCATGCTCTGCCAATTCACCGATAACGCGTTCTGGGTTGGCACCTGGTTTATCAATCTTGTTGATGGCTACAATAATTGGAACATTCGCTGCTTTTGAGTGGTTGATAGCTTCAATTGTCTGAGGCATAACCCCGTCATCTGCCGCTACGACCAAAATAGTAATATCGGTAACAGAAGCACCACGCGCACGCATCGATGTAAAGGCCGCGTGTCCTGGTGTATCAAGGAAGGTAATCTTCTTGCCATTTTCCACGATTTGGTAGGCACCGATATGCTGAGTGATACCACCTGCTTCACCTGTCGCAACACGAGAGTTACGAAGGGTATCTAGGAGTGTTGTTTTACCGTGGTCAACGTGTCCCATGATAGTTACAACTGGTGGACGCTCAACCAATTCATCTTCATTGAGATAACCATCTTCGACAAAGAAACGTTCGATATCGGCATTATCCACTTCAACCTTTTGTTTGGCTTCGATACCGTAATCCACCATGAGGAGTTCGATAGTTTCTCCATCCAAGGATTGGTTTTGTGTGGCCATGACACCCATCATGAAAAGTTTCTTAACGATTTCAGCTGGTTCACGTTTGATACGTTTTGCGATTTCCGCAACGGTCATACCATCTGTATATTCAAATTCTGTTGGCAATTCATGGAACTTACGCTCTGTAACAGGTTTTGGAGTCTGATTACGGTTGTTCTTATTATTGCCTTTTTTGTTCTTTTTGTTGTTATTCCAGTTACTATTCTTTTGATTTCTCACTTGATTTTGACTACTTCGATTCTTTTGTTGTTTTCTAGGACCATCTTCTTCGTGATCATAATCGTCACGATTTTTGTCTGGTCGAGCTTGTTTTTTACGACGTGTATCCACTGCAGGTTCTTTTTTCTCAGGGACGACTTCAACCACTGCTTGAACTTGCTGTGCTTGTTGCGCTTGTTCAGCTAACTTAGCAGCTTCTTCAAAGATTTCCTCTGGTTCCTTACGTTTGTTAGCTTGAGCCAAGGCTTCTTTAGCAGCCTGATACTGCTTGAAGCGTTCCTCGCTTGAACGTGCGTACTCTGCATTTTGCTCTGCTTTTAGGGCTGCTGCACGGGCTTTAAAGTCAACACGTGGAGCCGCTTGATTTGGACGTTTGTCCCCTTGTTGACGGCGCTCATTTCCACGATTTTGCTGACCTTGCTGTTTCTTAGCTTGGTCATTAAAGCGACGATTATCGCGGTTGCCTTGACCTTGTTTTCCACCATTGCGGCCGTCGTTTTTCTGACGGTTTCCGTTTTGTTGTTGGTCACGGTTATTGCCCTTATTTTGCTTGCGTCGCTCTGCCTGCTCTTTAGCACGTGCTTCACGCTCAGCCTTGAAATTACGACTTTGCGGTTTAGCCGCTACTTTTTCTGTTTTCGGAGCGACTGGCTCAGCTGGTTTTGCCTCTTCCTTGGCTACAGCTGGTTTTACTGGTTCAGACTTTTCGACTTTCTTTTCTGCACTTGCTTTTGGGGCTGCAGGTTTTGCCTCTTCCTTAGCTACAGCTGGTTTAGCTGGCTCAGATTTTTCGGCTTTCTTTTCTGCACTTGATTTTTGTTCTGCAGGTTTTGCTTCTGCTTTCGGAGCAACTGCAGGCTTAAAGCTGGCAGCGATTTTTGCAGCGACAGCTTCTTCCACACTTGATGAGTGGCTTTTCACATCCAAGCCCAACTCTTTTGCACGCGCTACAACTTCTTTGCTTTCTTTTCCAAGCTCTTTTGCGATTTCGTACAATCTTTTCTTAGACAAATCATGTCCTCCTCTTCTATTCCATAAGAGACCTCATTTTCTTTGTAAATCCAGCATCTGTTACAGCCAAAACCTTTCTCGATTTTCCGACTGCTATGCTTAATTCCAGTGTTGAAAACACGGTTACAATTTCTACTTGATAATAATGACTTTTATCTTGAATCTTCTTGGTCAGATTGGGTCCAGCATCATGGGCTAGAAAGACCAACTTGGCCTTGCCGTCTTGAACAGCCTTGACCACCAATTCTTCACCCGATATAATCCGCCCTGCTCGCTGAGCAAGTCCCAAGAGATTGCTTATCTTTTGCTTATTCAAGTCCTAACTCTCTTCTTTTCACTTTGTGATCCACATAAGCGATCAACTCATCATAAAAGCTTTCATCCACTTCCATGCTAAAGCTGCGGTTAAAGACCTTCTTCTTTTTCGCCTCTAGGGCTTCTGCATTGTCTAGCTTGATATAAGCGCCGCGGCCATTAGCCTTGCCTGTCGGATCGATAAAGACTTGTCCTTCCTTGTTCTTGACAATGCGGAGCAAATCTCGCTTATCAATCACTTCATTAGACACAACAGACTTGCGCAAAGGGATTTTTCTCGTTTTCATCTTTCCCTCCTCTAGCAGCTTTTATTCTTCTACAGTATCGTTTTCTGCTTCCAAATCTACCGAACCAGCTTCTTCCATGGCTTCAAATTCGCTAGCAGACTTGATATCGATACGGTAACCAGTCAAGTGAGCTGCCAAGCGAACGTTTTGCCCACGACGACCGATAGCAAGAGAAAGCTTGTTATCAGGAACAACCACCAAGGCACGTTTGCTGTCGTTTTCATCAAAGATAACTTGGTCAACCTCAGCAGGAGCGATGGCATTGTAGATAAATTCAGCTGGATCTGCTACCCACTCGATAACATCGATATTTTCTTCGATTGGTACCATGCGGTCATTTTTAGAATCGTAACGAGCTGGGTGGAATTTGCTAGTAATCTTCTTGATATTAGCACCACCGCGTCCAACGATTGTACCGATAGCGTCTACGTTTGGATTATGGCTACGAACTGCAACCTTCGTACGGTCACCAGCTTCACGAGCCACACTCATGATTTCAACAGTTCCGTCATAAACTTCTGGAATTTCTTGCTCCATCAAGCGTTTGATCATTTCTGGATGGCTACGGCTAACAAAGACGTTGACACCGCGAGGGTTGTCTTCAACCTTGTAGACATACACTTCAATACGATCATGAGAAGCAAAAACTTCACCAGGGATTTGGTCTTGTTTTGACAATTGGGCTTCGATGCTGCCAAGGTTGACATAAATGAAGCGGTTGTCAAAGCGTTCTACTGTACCAGACATGATTTCTTGCTCATGTTCTTTGTAAGTATTGTAAGTGATGGCACGTGTTTGCTTGCGCATTTTTTCCATGATGGTTTGTTTGGCAGATTGGGCTGCTACACGACCAAACTCAGCAGGCGCTTCTTCAAACTTAATCTTATCACCAAGCTCATAGGCTGAATTGATAGCAAGAGCATCTTTCAAGCTGATTTCCAAACGGCTATCAAATACTTCATCAACTACTTCACGGACAGTATAAACTGTAAAGTCACCTGTTTTTTCGTTGAAGTCAATAGCTACACTGTCTGATTGACCATAGCGTCTGCGATAAGCGGAACGAAGCGACTCTACTACTGCGTCGATGATGTCTTCTTTTTTGATTCCCTTGTCTTCTTCCAAAATGCGGAAGGCCTCTAGCATTTCTTTACTCATGTTTTCTTCACTTTTGAATTCTCAAAAGCTATCCTTTCTTTTTCTATAATTTTACTGCTAAACGTGCTTTTGATACTAAACTGTATGGAATTTGGACAGTTTTCTTACGTGTCTTGTCCATATATTCCATAGTCAACTCATCCTCTTCAAAGGCCAACAAGGTTCCTTCAAAGACCTTTTGCTTATCAATGGCTTGGTAGAGCCCGACATGGATGTATTTCCCAACCGCTCCAGCAACGGCATCCTTGGTTTTTAAAGGACGTTCCAAGCCTGGACTGGTGATTTCTAGGAAATATTGTTCTGGGAAGGGATCTGGCTTGATGGTGTCTAGGACAGGACTGATCATTTCTGTCAAGTCTGCCGTGTCGTTCAAGGTAATTCCTTCAGGTTTATCTACAAAAATACTGAGAATCATGTCACTGCCAATCTTTCCATACTCGATATCCACGAGTTCGAAAGGAGCTTCTATGACAGGTTCTACAACTTCTCTGACTAATTCTACGATTGTTGCGATTGCGTCCACCTCCTCATAAGCAAGAGGCGAAGATATTTCCCCGCCTCACTTTCTCATATTCTTACTCTTAGTATAGCACATTTGCTAACTTATGTAAAGCAAAAGCACTTGTACAGCCTGATTTCAGGCTATTTCTTAAAATTCTGCCTCAACTCGGTAGATAACTTGCCCCTTGTTGGAGAATTTTTGCTCGTATTCCGTCATGACATTGCCTTCAAAATCGCTGGCATGTAAATCAAGCCAGACACCATTGAGCTTCATGCCATACTGAGAAAAGCTCACTAGGCTGTACTCAAACAAGCCACGGTTATCCGTCTTGAAATGAATTTCTCCATTTTCAGGCAAGATACGTTTGAAGGTATCCAAGAAGGTCTTGTAGGTCAAACGACGCTTTTCATGGCGTTTTTTAGGCCAAGGATCTGAAAAGTTCAGATACAAGCGATCAATCTCACCGTCTTCAAAATAGTCAGTCAAGTCAGAACCATCTACCCACAAGAGCTTGATATTCGGTACTCCAACTTCAAGCACCTTGTCCAAAGCGTAGCTCAAAACAGACTTTTGAATGTCAATCCCGATATAGTTGATGTCCGGGTTTTGCTTTGCCATCCCTGAAACAAAGGCACCCTTTCCACTTCCTACTTCCACATGAATGGGATTATCATTTCCAAACAAGTCCCGCCATTTTCCCTTAGCTTCTAGGGGATTGAGGATCACATACTGGGGATTTGCCTCTAGTAATTCTGTGGCCCCTTTACGATTTCTAACTCTCATCTTCTCTTTCCATACTTGTCTCGGAAGTGACGCAAGCCATGAATCTCCCGATTGACATTTTCTAAATCTTGGTTCATATAATACTTGGAAATCTGGCTCAAGTAAGACAATTGACCGTACCAATACAATTTACTTAATACCGTCTGATTGTACTTGTAACCGTAGTAGGTCAACCATTCCTTCCACTGATGTTCTGGAATATAATGGCAGAGCATATGGGCCACATCAAACATGCGGTCGGTCAAGCGAACCGAATCCCAATCTACCAAATAAATCAAGCCACTATCTGTCTCAATCCAATTACTATGTCGTACATCTCCATGGACAATGGTCGCATAGTCCTCTCTAAATCCTGGAATAGTCTGACGTAAATCAGCCATCACTTCACTGATAAAATGATTTTTACGCAAAGCATCTGGAGCCGTTTCTTGCCAAGACTGTAGTAAATCTACAGGTGTTTCCATGGCATAGCCCAAACGACTCAACTGTGTCATCAACGGACGTGAGCGATGAAGACGGGTTAAAATATTGACGATTTGCTTACGATTCATATCATAGGGGGTCAATATCTTGCCTGTCAACCATTCTTGAGCACACATATCACGCCCATCTGCCAAACGGCGACTCCATAATAATTGTGGAGCAATTTGTTCTCTAGCTAGACCAGGTAGGATTGGAGAGGTGTTCATTTTTACAAAGATGCGCTTCCCATCAGGATAGCTACCCATATAAGCCTTGCCACTTTTCCCAGGTATGGGAGTCAGTGTTAGCTCATTATCACCCAAATCCATTTCTTTCCTCCGTATAAAGTTTCCTTACTATTCTACTAGTTTTTGGTCTATTCGTCAACCGCTCCACGCCCGATTCTCAAAGAAAAGCCTCTGGATTGGCTTGGGTATCATTATAGAAAGAAAAAGGCAAGCACCGTCTTCTGCTTACCTTTCATGATTTCTAGAAATAAGTTAAGAGTGGCAAACTGTTGTAAAACATATGGACTAGAGTAGAAACCCATAGGTTTTGGCTTTTTTTATAAGCAAAGCCCAGTAACAAGCCCCCAAGTAGATAAAAAATAAACGAAGGGACATTAGAAGGACCATGCATGAACGAAAAGAGTGAGGAAGTTAGCACAAGCCCTAACCAAGAATTGTCAAAAACCGCACCTTGAAGAAGTCCTCTGAAAATGAGTTCCTCCTGGATGGGTCCAAAAACTGAGGAAGTCAAAATCAAAGACAGGGAAATTCCTCTGCTGACTTCCGCCAAGTGTTGAACTCCTGCGCCAGAAGAAATAGCGAAGAAATGAATATAAACCAGCGTCTCAAGCACACTTAGAAGAAAGATTGCAATGAAAAGTAAAAGTTGTTTCCTGCTTAACATCCCAAAAGAAATCATTTCAAACTTTCTAGCATAAGCAACACTCAGAGAGGTTACTAGAAGACTTACAATAATCAATGCAGATTCATTTTGAAAAAAATCCCCATGATTAATCGTATAAGGAACTGTAATGACGATTAGTAGTACTAAAAATCCAAAGCACAAGGCATGAAATTTATCAAAAAACTCCATAAAATTATTCTCCTCAAGAAACAAACTTCTCTACACGTCATCCTTTAGTGCTAGTCTTTCCAAAACAAACCATTTGAGTAACCAAAACCCGACCACATAGCCAGCCCCTAAGAATATAGCCATTAAAGATAACATGGGATTTAGGAAATAAAAGACCACCACAGATACAAAGGTTAGCACAAAAACGTTAAAAGCAATGGTGTCAGAAGCCAAGACCAAAATATAAGGTGTCAACCAGTCTAAGGTTTTGGAATCTAGGAAAAATAAGTGTTTATACATGATGACCTCCCCTTGTCAGACTATAGACTAGTTCCATATTAAGAAGAAAGTTCTTCCTCTACTTTTTATAATACTTCAAGCCCCAAATGAGCAGAAGCATGATAAGCAAGCAGAGAATAGCGCCAATATAGGCAATTAATTGTTGATAGAATTCTCCTGCTGTTATACCTCTATACAAACAGATAATAGACATAAAGCCTGTCAAACCGATGAACATAAGTTGATTGGTTCTAGGACTAACCAAATCATCATCTTCAAACTCTCTTATCCTCATCTCCCTAGTGAGGTAAACAGTAACCAAAATCGAAGCCAAGTTAATAACCACTAAGAGAAATTGGAAGACCAAGGAAAAATTTAAAAACTGACGAGATAGAAATAGATAAGTGGAGACAAGCAAGGGCAACTGCCCTAGGAACAATCTCGTAAGGAAGATGTTCCGTTTTTTAGCAAGAAAAGCTTTCATTTCTTTGCTCCTTTCTTTTTCATTAAAGCAAAATAAATCATAAATGCAATCACATAGGCTATGGTATAAAATAGCTGATACCAAGCACTCTCCCTAAGCGGATATAGAAAGATGGACATGATCAGATACAAGATGAAAATGACAAATATTTTTTTCTTCATAAGATTTCCTCCTGAATGTTTGTTGAGTAAGAACCTTTACACTGTTAGTATAGCACTCATTTTGACCTTGGATCACTCAAATCATAAATGGTCATCAAAACATCTTGAATTGTTAAAAAATTTAAAAAGCAAGCATGAAAAACATACTTGCCCTAGGGGAACTTAACAATGTGAAAATACAAAATCGAAAGCTATTCAGCCTTACTTCCGTATGTTTTCATATATTCTCATAATCGCAATAAGGATAGCAGCTGTCCCACTTGCCAAAGCGATAAGGGTAATGATAATGTTGAGGATTTCAGGCGTACTCCCTATTCTGTTGATAAGACGGAGTAGGGATATAACTGTCAACTGAATCAGGAGTATTGATTCTACTCTTACCATTGAAGTAAGTCTGTTTTCAACTGCATATAAAAAGGCTGGCAGCAAAACACAGGCTATAGCAATCACAAACAGGTTGCCCCCTGTTTCTTCTCCCTTGTTCACCACGGAAATCATGAGAAGATTTGATGCTATGATCAACGTAGAACAGATGATAAAAAAGGATTTCTTATTCATATAGGATACCTCATATACTATGGCATTTTAATTGATGACTGCAGGCAGTACTTCTTTCCACAAGTCTTCTAATCATCAACTGACATCGAGTGAACTGTTAAAACCTGACGAAAGACTTGATTTTGGCAGGTGGTATTTAGACTGGTATTAGGATGACTTGCCACAATCTTCATAACGGTATAGAGACCAACTCCTCTCTCCTCCCCTTTAGAACTGGTTCCAAAGGAGAAAATCTCAGAAATGTCTATACCCTCTTCTTTGATGGCATTTTCGATGATAAAGGTCTCCTGTGCCCCATTTTTTAAAAAGGCGATTGAAACATGAGGTTGACTAGCCTCTGCACTGGCTTCAATAGCGTTGTCACAAAGGATAGACACAATGGTTAGAAAATCAAGTAGACTCATCCCCTCTACCTGAATCTCCTCTGGAACTTCTACATTAAAGACAATGTTCTTATCTCTGGCTTTTAAAAACTTTCCTGCTAGGAGACTTTTGAGGGCTTTATCACGAATATTCACCAATCGGCCCAGGTCATATTTATTGTCCTGCAATTTTTCACTAGAATCCTTTAAGACAGAGTCGTAGACCTCTTTTATCTGCTCCATATCCTCCTCTTCAATGCCCAGACGTAAACTGGTCAAGAGGTTGGTGTAGTCATGGCGAAAACTCCGTACTTCCTTGTAAAGTTCCTCTATATGCCGACTATAGCGTTCCATATCTCTGTAGCGCAAGGCCTGTTCTTGGTCCAGTCTCTCATGGAGTTTGTCCTTCAAATAGGTATCCAGCTTCTTGATAATCCCCATAAAAAAGAGTAGGTAAAACACTAGAATCAGATGGCGAACAGTCGTTGATTGAATACCTTGTACATTTTCAAAATAAGACAGACTTTGCATCACTAGATAGTAAGCCCCCATTATCCAGTTAATCTTAGTCAGGGACTTTTGAAAACCTTTATCGAGAATCTCCCTTCTCAAACTAGTAAAATCATAGTCTAACCATTTCAAAAAGGCTAGAGAAATAAAGCAAATGAAAATTTTTATACATAACCAAATAAAAGAGCGGTCATCATACACATGCCCTTGCCCCAAAAATGGAAGCACAAAATAGGAGACTACCCTGAAAAAAAGATTCACCAACATCATTGGAAAGAGACCATAAAAGAAGAGTAGTTTTTTAGGAAGCCCTCTTAACAATAAGAAAGATAAACCAATGCCGTACAAGGGTTCCATAAAATAAGATAGGTAAGTATTTCCTACTATATAGCTAATCGTTACAAAAACAACTGCTAAAAGTAGCTTAAAAAGAAAGGACTTAAAAACTCTCTCCAGAGTTAGAACAATTCCATCCACCTTAAAAAATATAAACAATTCCAATCCAGATATCAAAAACACATATACTATCTTCCAAACTAATTCCATTCCAGCACCTCACTCAATGTAAGTTATTGATAGCCTCAGATACTTCCCTGACCTTATAACGCGCTATCATACAGCTTCCCCCATTGGGAAAGAAAAGGAGTTTTTCTTTCTTATCCAAACGAACTACATTGGCAGGATTGATGAGAAAAGAGCGATGGCACTGCAAGAGACGGGGTTCCTGCTTGAAAACCTCCTCTAAACTCGCTGTAAATTCCAATCTGTCTGTCTTGGTATAGAGAATAACACGATGGGCTCTGGGCGATGTTTCGAGATAGTAAACCTCTTGAAAAGGATACTGAAATTGGGCAAATTTTGATTTAAAGTAAAAGCAATCTTCCGCCAGACTCTTACTATCTTGACTATTGGCATAGAGGAGGGCTGTCTCGATCCGAGACTCAAACTCCTCAGCTGACAAGGCCTTATCAATATAGTCCAAAGCAGACACTTGGTAGCGAAAGGACAGGGGCATAAACTCCGAGTGAGTCGTCACAAAGACAATCAGGGCATAAGGATCCCGATCCCGAATCTTTCTAGCCACTTCCAGACCCTTCATCTCCTCATTTCGAATCTCAATATCCAAAAAGAATAGCTGATGGGCTCCCTTCTCATGCACCTCTGCCAGCAGCTGGTCTGGCTTACCAAAAACTTCAAAAGAGCTGGGAGTGATATGATGCTCCTTCAAGAGTTTCTCAATCGTCGTTTCAATCCTAGTCTGTTGGGAAAAATCATCTTCTAAAACAAATATTCTCATCTTCTTACTCTCCTTGTTTCGATTTCTTCCTAAAAATAGAATAGCAAAAATACTATGATACAAGCCCACCCAATCCTAAACAGGCCTTTAACGCTCCTGAAAGGTATCTTGTTCCTCAAATAAGCATGATAATCTTACCACTATTTTATCATAAAATCTTAACAGTACCATTCAGGAAATTTCAAGAACAATTAAAGATTTGATGGTGAAAAAGGAGATAAAAGTGATAAACTGACAGTATCAAAACACAGTTGCTAGAAACAAGACTGGCACCAAGATTAAAGGAGGAATTCTCATGACAGATACAGACCCTATCAAAAGAGCTCAGACTTTGATTACTGACTTAAACAAAGCCTACCAAGCATGCAAACAGGCAAGCGCTGACGACGTCCGCTTTCAGGAGCAGCTAAACTCTATTCTTGGTTTTCTAGCCAAGTCTGAGACAGTGGATAATCGAGTCTTGATTGAACTGGAAAAATTTTACCAGACTTCCAGCCTTCTCATGGGACTCAGTGCTCTCAATCCAGATGCTCCAACTCGCGCCGCTTGGCGGGCCTATGACCGCTTCCACTTTGACCAAGTCAAGACCAAGTTGAGTCTCTACGGACCAACCATTATCCTGTAGAAAATAAAAGAAGCTGAGACAGACTGAACTCAACTTCTTTTTTAGTGTCATATAGGCAATGTTAGTCCTGCATCTGACGTTTTACCTGATAAGGCAAATACAAGACTAGTAAAACCAAACCAGCTCCCAGTAAGGCTAGAAGGGCCAGTTTTTCTTGGAAGGTAATCAACCCGACAACTAATTCCACCAGTAAAACAAAACTGGTCAACCCTCGGACTACAGCCTGCAAGCCTTTTTCTTTTTGCCCCTTGTCCAGTGGAAAAAGTTGGGTCAAATACTGGTAGTCAAAGGCATGATAGAGGGCCAGTAACTGGAAGAGCAAGAGGTAGTTAAAGAGAACTACCACTGCTGTCGCAATCCAAGCTTGCTCGATAAAGACTTGCGCCAGCAAGGAAAGTAGGAGCAGACGGAGACTGAGCGCAAAGAGGTCTCCATTTCGCAGATAAGAACGCAGATAGAGATTTTGCCAAATCTTCCCAGGCACCTTCTGAACAGCCTTTAGGATAAAGTCCAGATAGGCACGACGCTTGACACTGTTTGAAATTCCCTTGACCTGCGTAAAGAGTGCAAAGAAACGAAGCAAAACTTGCTTACGCTTGCTTTCTTGAGAAATGACATAGTCCCAGTCCAGTCCAGTTTCAGTGAAAAATTTGCTGGCCTTTTGACGAAAGAGGAAATATTTTCCTACCCCCAATAAAAGCACATAGACCAGAAAAAGTGGCAAGCCGTAACCCATCGCCAAAAATAGGGGCGCAAATAAAAGCAAGAAAAGGGTCTGGACAAAGAGCCAAAAAACTAGGGAAATGCCGGTTTGACGCTTAAGATGGAGTTTGATTTCCTCTTCTCCGACTAAGAGAAAGAGCTTGTCTGGAGCCTCCATATAGGTGGCAATTCCTCCCCAAAGCAAAAGTAAAACAGACGTAATTCCTACAAACAGAAGGATAGGCCAACGATTTTCAGGAAAATCTTGCAAGAGTTGACTGTACTGGTAGGCTAAAAAACCTAGCAAGACAAGCAGGAACAAGACAAAGTGGTCATTGAGAACATAGCGCAGATAACCGACACACTCCTTACGAAAAGCCTGCTTTCTCTTTAAAAACAAGTCTTTCATAGCTCCTCCTCTTTGGTCAGAGCCAAGTAAATATCATTCAAACTAGCCTCAGGCATGTTAAAGGCTTCGCGCAGTTGCAGGAGATTTCCCTTGGCACGCACCTCTCCCTTGTGAAGAATAACAAAGGCATCACACATCTTCTCAGCCGAATCCAGCACGTGGGTACTCATGAGAATAGACTTGCCTTTTTGCTTTTCCACTTCCAAAAGCTGAATCAAGTCCGCAATAGCCAGCGGATCAAGACCAAGGAAAGGCTCATCCACGATAAAAAGACTCGGATCCACCACAAAAGCACAAATAATCATGACCTTTTGCTTCATCCCTTTTGAAAAATGAACAGGAAACCAGTCTAATTTCTGGTCCAGACGGAACATTTTTAACAAGGGCTCTACTCGCTCAAAAGCCACTTTCTGCTCAATACCATAAGCCATGGCAACCGTTTCGATATGCTCTCTGAGAGTCAATTCCTCATACAGACTAGGCGTCTCAGGAATGTAGCCAATTTGCTTGCGGTAGCTCGTTGCATCTTCTTGCAGGGTCAAGCCATTGATATTGATAGAACCACTATAAGGTGTCAACAGACCGATAATCTCATTGATTGTCGTCGATTTACCAGCACCATTGAGACCAATCAAACCGACCAACTGTCCACTTTCAGCGGTAAAGGACACATCTTTCAAGACAGGGACATGGACATAGCCACCTGTCAGGTTTTTAATTTCTAACATATTTTCTCCAAATCTGGTATAATGTAGCTATATTATATCAAAATTCAATACAGTAGAGGTAGATTTTATGTCAGATTGCATTTTTTGTAAAATCATCGCAGGGGAAATCCCTGCTTCAAAAGTATATGAAGATGAGCAGGTTCTTGCCTTTCTTGATATCTCTCAAGTGACACCAGGACATACCTTGGTCGTTCCCAAAGAACACTATCGCAATCTTTTGGAAATGGACGCTACTAGCGCCAGCCAACTCTTTGCCCAAGTGCCAAAAGTGGCTCAAAAAGTCATGAAAGCTACCAAAGCTGCTGGTATGAATATCATTGCCAACTGTGAAGAAGTCGCTGGTCAAACAGTCTTTCATACCCACGTTCACCTCGTGCCTCGCTACAGTTCGGACGATGACCTCAAGATTGATTTTATCGCCCACGAACCAGACTTTGACAAACTCGCTCAAGTCGCTGAAACTATCAAAAACGCCTAAGGAGTTGCCATGAAATTATCCAATCTACTGCTATTTGCAGGAGCTGCAGCTGGAAGTTATCTGGTCACAAAAAATCGTCAAACCATCACAGATGAAGTCTTGAATACCACTGACCGCGTTCAAGCTATCAAGGACGATGTGGATATTATCCAAAACAGCCTGCAAATCATTGACCAGCAAAAAGAACTCATCAAGGAATACCAAGAAGACCTGACTTACAAGTTTAAGATCTTGGAAAAAGATATCCAGACTAGACTAGCTGTGATCAAAGAAACACAGGAACTGGAAGATAAGTAAAAAGAGCCCGACGGCTCTTTTTTAAAACGTAAACAAGTTATATCCCATCAACTATACATCATAATTTAGGCAACTCATTCACCATTTCATAACTAAATCGAAGTCTTTCCGCCGTAATGAAAATACCTGAAACAGCTTAGTTTCAGGTGTCCGGAAACTTTGAGACCTAGGCTCAAAGTTTAGGTATGGAACTTCGAAGAAGGTCGCTACCGTCCGTCATCACTTAAGGAAAGTCTTAAAAATCTACAAGCAAAAAGAGCCACTCGGCTCTTTTTGCTTTATTCTCCTTCAAAGGCATCTTTAATATGGTCAAAGAAGCCCTTTTTCTTTGGATTGACTTTTAAATCACCTGCAGCTGCGAATTCTTTAAGCGCTGCTTTTTGGCGGTCGTTCAAGCCTGTCGGTGTTACGACATTAACAGTAACGTATTGGTCACCAACTGCACCACCACGAAGGCTAGGAGCTCCCTTGCCACGTAGGCGGAATTTCTTACCAGTCTGAGTTCCCTCTGGGATAACCAATTCAACATCACCGTGAACCGTTGGGATATCCACTGTATCACCAAGAGCCGCTTGGACAAAGTTGAGGTTGAGATTATAGAAGATAGTAGTTCCTTCACGTTCAAACTTGTCGCTGGCTTCCACAGAAACCACTACATACAAGTCACCATAAGGTCCACCGTTAAAGCCTGCTTCACCTTGGCCTGCTAGGCGAATTTGTTGACCAGTTTCCACACCAGCAGGGATTTTCACATGTACGCTATGAGCTTGTTTTTCATGCCCTGTTCCATGACATGTTGTACATGGATCTTTGATTTCTTTTCCGCGACCGTGACAGACATCACAGGTTACTTGGCGACGCATCATACCAAGCGGAGTCTGCGTATCGACGTTAATGACACCAGCGCCATGACAGCGTCCACAAGTGACTGGACTGGTTCCTAGCTTAGCACCTGAGCCATTACATGTACGACAGCTTGCTTCACGGTTATATTTGACTTCTTTTTCAGCTCCAAAAATAGCTTCTTCAAAGGTCAAATTCACACGGTATTGGAGGTCATCCCCTTGACGAGGAGCATTTGGATTGCGCGAAGCACCGCCTCCGCCGAAGAAACTTGAGAAGATGTCCTCAAAACCACCGAAGCCACCTGCCCCATCGAAACCGCCGAAACCACCAGCTCCACCAAAACCACCGTTGGCTCCAGCAGCACCGTATTGGTCATAGGCAGCCCGTTTTTGGTCGTCACTCAAAGTCTCATAGGCTTCCTGAACTTCCTTGTACTTTTCCTCAGCACCAGGCTCCTTGTTGATATCTGGGTGATATTTTTTCGAAAGCTTACGATAAGCCTTTTTGATCTCGTCTGCCGAAGCGTTTTTGGACACCCCCAGACGATCATAAAATTCAGTATTGTTCATACAAGATACCAAGACCGTAAAATTCGACTGAAAAATAGGAAATCTGACGCTGGAGCGATGCTCCTAGACAGATTTATCTTTTTTCCGAGAATTTAGGTCGGATTCAATTCCTTTCTTTTATATTGAGTAAGAAATTTGGGAACCCGTGTTCAGTTACGAACACCTTTGTTCCTTTCTATAATTTTCATGTAAATCTTTAGAGGCTGTTTTCTATACTCTGCTTCACTTGATTAAACTCTTCATCTGATAGAGTAAATATCAAATCCTCTTCTGAATATTCGTTCTGTTCTTTAAAATAGTTGTCAGCATTCTCTGCCAACCCTAAACCGAAAATCACTTTTCTTGCAAACTCTTGATGTGCAAAACCGATAGCCGTAATGATTTGTTTATCTTGGACAAGAACTTTCGGTTGGAAATTCTCACGTGGAAGAAATTCAAAATAGTCAAAGAAGTTTTGCCAAATTCCACCTGTAAATTTCGTGTCGTTCAACAAACCTGCTTTCGCCAATAAAAGGGGCGCTGAAGAAATAGCTGCAATTAGGATATCTTGCTCATTAAGCCTTCTCAAAAACGAGATCAATTTCTCATCTTGTAGAGCAGAACCTATATTTACCATTCCTGGCAAAATCACACAAGAATAATCTTCTATACGGATCTGACCCAATATTTTCGTCGGTTGACAGGACAAACCATCCTCAGAGACCACCATCGAATTCTCAGAAGCGACATAATCAATCGTGATATCAAAAGACAGAGCTAAAGTACTTGTTAAAGAGGCTATCTCATAAAGAGAAAAATTAGGATAAATGATACAAAGTACTTTTTTCATACGCAACATCCTCTATTTTACCGAAAAACAGAGGCTGGGTTGCAACCTCTGTGGTTAGACTATTCCTTTGAAATAAAAATTATTGTATTATCTCTAGTAGTAATCTTCAAAGACCTTTTAGCCAAATCAAATTCAAATTTATTATAGTGTGGGTCTTGTGTTTTATATAGATCTAACTCCTGACGTATATGATCTGAAAAGTCAATCATAACATCTTTAAACACAGAAGTGTAGTCATATTTACTCTTACCAACAGCTACTTCTGTAAATTCTTTATAAATGACATTTCCATTTCTTTCCACAGTTACCATCATTTCTGTTGAATTACAATGCAAATTAAATAATTCTTCAAAAAACTTTATCTTTTCATGATAATCTGCAATGTCAGAAAGATTATTTTTATTAACACTCATAACACTAGCCCCTTACTTTTCAGTAAACTCTCCGTCTACGACGTCATCGCCTGCGTTTCCTGTTGCTTGTGCACCTTCTGCTCCTGCTTGAGCTTGTTGGGCTGCGGCGGCTTGTTCGTAAAGTTTAACAGCAAGTCCTTGAGCTTTTTCGTTCAATGCTTCAAGTTTTGCTTTCATGTCGTCCAAGTTGTTGTCTTCTTGCGCTTTCTTAAGGTCATCAAGGGCAGCTTGGGCAGCGTCACGTTCTGCGTCGAAGCCTTTGCCTTCAGTTTCCTTGATTGTCTTTTCAGTCGCAAAGATCGCTTGGTCTACTTCGTTACGAAGGTCTACTTCTTCTTTACGTTTCTTATCTGCTTCAGCGTTAGCTTCTGCATCTTTCATCATGCGGTCGATTTCTTCGTCAGTCAAACCTGAGTTAGATTGGATCACAATAGTTTGTTCTTTTTGAGTTCCAAGATCTTTAGCCTTAACAGACACGATACCGTTCTTGTCGATATCAAATGTTACTTCGATTTGAGGAATTCCACGAGGTGCAGCTGGGATATCTGTCAATTGGAAGCGTCCAAGAGTCTTGTTATCTGCTGCCATTGGGCGTTCACCTTGAAGAACGTGGATATCGACGGCTGGTTGGTTGTCTGCAGCAGTTGAGAAGACTTGTGATTTAGATGTTGGAATAGTAGTGTTGCGGTCGATGAGTTTTGTGAATACACCACCCATTGTTTCGATACCAAGTGACAATGGTGTTACGTCAAGAAGGACAACGTCTTTGACATCACCAGTGATGACACCACCTTGGATGGCAGCACCCATAGCAACTACTTCGTCAGGGTTTACTGATTTGTTTGGTTCTTTACCAGTTTCAGCCTTAACTGCTTCGACAACGGCTGGGATACGAGTTGAACCACCAACAAGGATAACTTCGTCGATTTCTGACAAGCTCAAACCTGCATCTGAAAGGGCTTGACGAACTGGAACTTTTGTACGTTCTACAAGGTCACGAGTCAAATCGTCAAATTTAGCACGAGTCAAAGTCATTTCCAAGTGAAGAGGTCCAGCTTCACCAGCAGTGATAAATGGCAAGCTGATTTGAGTTGAAGTTACACCAGAAAGGTCTTTCTTCGCTTTTTCAGCTGCATCTTTCAAACGTTGCATTGCCATCTTATCAGTAGACAAGTCAATACCGTTTTCTTTCTTGAATTCTGCTACTAAGTGGTCAATGATTTTTTGGTCAAAGTCGTCACCACCAAGTTTGTTGTCCCCTGCAGTTGACAATACGTCGAAGACACCGTCACCCAATTCAAGGATAGATACGTCGAATGTACCACCACCAAGGTCGAATACCAAGATTTTTTCTTCTTTGTCAGTCTTGTCCAAACCGTAAGCAAGAGCTGCTGCTGTTGGTTCGTTGACAATACGTTCTACTTCAAGACCAGCGATTTTACCAGCGTCTTTTGTTGCTTGACGTTGAGCGTCGTTGAAGTAAGCTGGAACTGTGATAACTGCTTTAGTTACTTTTTCACCAAGGTAATCTTCAGCGTAGCCTTTCAAATATTGAAGAATCATTGCTGAGATTTCTTGTGGAGTGTATTCTTTTCCGTTAGCAGAAACTTTTTCAGAAGTTCCCATTTTAGATTTGATAGAGATGACTGTATCTGGGTTTGTGACTGCTTGGCGTTTTGCAGCATCACCAACGATGATTTCGCCGTTTTTGAATGATACTACAGATGGAGTTGTGCGGTTTCCTTCTGGGTTTGCGATGATTTTGCTTTCAGTTCCTTCAAGAACTGCAACTGCTGAGTTTGTTGTACCTAAGTCAATACCGATAATTTTAGACATGTGTTTTTCTCCTTAAATTTATCTTCTTTTTTTCTTTTTGATACTCTTCTTAAGTGGCGGTGCCGTTAGAGCTTGACTTCGTCAATCTCTTTGACTAAACTTTGAACCTAAGGTCTCAAAGTTTACGCAAATAGCGCCACGGCGAAGAGTATCGTCTTTGGTTCGCTTCGCTCACTATTGCAAAGCTGAACTACTTTTTTATCTTTCTTCATAGTTTAGTGTCGTTTCGGACAAGTTTTCTATTATGTAAATTGCGACACGAGGAGTCGAAATCGATTTTATTTCGACGACGAGTTAGTAAGGAGGCTAGGCAAGCGCCATAGCGATTGCCGTTTTCTGACGAGTTGCTTTAGCTACCGTCAGAATTGCCTAGTTGTAAACAACTACCATTGCTGGGCGTAGGATGCGGTCATGGAGTTTGTAGCCTTTTTGGAAAACTTGGGCGATAGTATCTGCTGGGTGTTCATCGTCTGCTGGGAGAGTTTGGATGGCCATATGATAGTTATGGTCAAATTCACCGTCAGCTGCGATTTCTTCGATTCCTTCTTCTTTCAAAGCGTGAATCAAGCTTTCTTGCACCATTTCCAATCCTTTTTTGACATCGTCTGTCAAACCTTCAACCGCGAGTGCACGCTCTAGGTTATCCAAAGAAGGGAGAATTGCTTTTGCCAAGTCCTGGCTACGATAACGTTGCAAGTTTTGACGCTCTTCATTGGCACGACGTTGGATATTTTGCATTTCTGCATGAGCGCGAAGGTATTTATTTTCAAACTCATCCGCACGTTCATTTGCCAAGTCCAATTCAGACTTCTCAGGAGTTGTTTCTTCTACCGTTTCCACAACTTCCTCTTCTTGGACTTCTTCTACTTCTTCATTTTTTTTATCTTGGGCCATTTTCGCCTCCTTTAATGATTTCAATCTTAATGTACTTCGTAATGATTACTACTGAGGTAGCGGTAAAAATCTGTCAACTTCATGGTCAAAACACGGTTGACCACATTGACTTGGTTGATTAGCTGTTGGTAATCCAGATTAACAGGACCAATAATTGCTAGAATTCCAACTCCCCGATAAGGAATGAGGAACTTACTACTAATCACCGCTAGATCTGCTAAACAAGATTCTTGACTGTCCGCAACACGGACGTTTTGCATCTGATCTTCACGCAACCCCTCACGAATCTCCAGAGCCACCTTTTGCGGTTGGTCAAAGAACTGATAAGCTGCCAGATTGGCAAAATTCAAGAGATTGACCTTACCCGCCACCACAATGTTTTCGTTGAACATTTCCTTAAAGATATGCTCAAAGAGATCGATAACATTGTCCGTTGTTGTAAAGTAACGCTGGATAATCTGCGGAATCTCCGTCCGAATCTTGTAGTGAATATCTAGAACGGTGTGGCCGAGGAAACGCTCCTGAATAATGCTCTTCAGCTTCAGCAAGTCATCCTGCAAAAAGTTCCTTGGAATCAGAAACTGACTGGTAACCGTTCGAGACTCGTCTAGGGTGAATACTGCCAAGGCTGTATGCTGCCCCAAAACAACGATATCAAAGGCTGTCAACCGTTGCTTGCTCGGCTCAACATCCAGTGCTACTACCGTACAGCCACTCAGGTCTGTCAGTAGATTAGCAGCCTCTTGCAGAATATCCTCCAATTTGAAGAATTCCTGATCAAAGGCTTTGACAATCTCATATACCTCATTTTCAGCCAGTCGGTCAAAATCCAGTGAATGTTTCACATAGTACTGAAAACCAGCAACACTCGGCATCCGACCACTTGATGTATGAGCCTTCTCAAGCAACCCTTGCTTTTCTAAAGCCGCCATGTCATTACGAATGGTTGCACTGCTAGAGTTAATAGACTCTTGCAAGGCTTTGGATCCGACAGGTTCGTGCGTTTTGGTAAAGATGTCAATAATCAGATTTAAAATATCCTGCTGACGCTCTGTAACCATCTCACCACTCCTCTCTGTCTGATCAATTAGCACTCGATACACTCAAGTGCTAACTTATGATTCTATTATACACCCTTAAAAGAGAATGTCAAGATAAAAACTCAAAAAATTAGCACTCTTTTACCAAGAGTGCTAAAAATCAGTCTAAAGACCTAGAACCTTACTGTTTATCTACTTGGTATTTCCTTTTAAGTCTGAAATAACCATAGATTAGATAAAAAATCAGAAAAGCATACAAAAGAAAAATAATAAAGAAAGACATAGAAAGCTCTTCTTTAAATAAACTCATACAAACAACAAGACCACCCGAGAAAGTAGCTGTACAGGAACGAAGTCTAGATCGCATAAATTCCCACCTGAGTCCCTTACTCATATAGACTTGATCCTCTGGAAGTAAATCAGAAGACGATTTACGAAGAATCGAACAAGAACCTGCTTCTATCAATTCCCAACCTCTATTTCTAAAATCTTGCAGTTCATGCTTATATTTTTTAAGAAATCTAGAATCATAGATACGGTAGATGATATCTTCTGGTTGACATTGGTCAAAATAGAACAAACCAAAACGACTCGTTCTATACCTCCAACCTTTCAAATGCATCTCATGTAAATACTCTTCTTCCTTGTCCAAATCAACAATGGTGAAAATCCGAAATTGTACTTTGCTATTCATTACCTTACCTCCATATCAGAAAACATACATAGTTTTATTTGTCAGATAATTCTTTCCATTTTTGAAACAAGCTCCAAAAAATATAAGAAATCTGAATCGCAAAAACTATCAATAAAACCCAATCTATTATGAAAATCAAAAACACTACCCAACTGAAAGAACTACCTCCACTGACAAACTTTGAGAAAACCGGTAGTAGAGCTAAAAAGAGAAGCAAAATAGGAAGCATCCGCCTCGTTAAAATCCGTTTAACCATAGCTAATTTCCCAGCAGCGTCATTATAGATTTCAAACTCAGTATCCGATTCAATTCCAGAATGAAGCTTTCTAAAGTAGGAAAACCCATTAAAGTCTGTAATATGCTCCCAGCCACAGTCTTTAAATAGTTGTAAATAGGAGGCTCTCTCTGATTTTTCCATTGGGTAAAAATCCAACTGATAAGACACTTGCTCAGGGTGACACTTTTCAAAGGTATACTTAACTGCAAACAATAAGATAGAATAGCTTACTTTTCTAAGTTTCCAGCCCTTAGCATGCATTTCTCTAAAGTATAGAGCCTCCCTCTCATAATCCGCAATTGTAAAAATTCGATAAACAATTTTCTTTTCCATCATACTTCCTCCCGACTGTTTCTATATAGCCGTTCAATACGATTCAATTCAATATCTAAGACTTTTTGTCCCAAATCTGTTATCTGATAAATTTTCCGTTTTTCCTCTTCTCGGACAAAGGAAATCAAACCATCCTTTTCCATTTTTGACAAGGTTCCATACATAGTTCCAGGACTAATCAAGATTTGCGAATCTGTCATCTCCTTGACCTTTTGCGTAATACTATAACCATGACCTTCCTTTTGCAGACAGAACAAGATATAAAAACCCGTTTCCGTCATCGGAAGATAAACTCGACGAATCTTATCCGTTAATTCCATTTGCATTCACCTCCTATTCAATTCGATATATCGCACTTCGTTATATAAAATATATCACACCTCGATATAAAACGCAAGAAAAAAGACCGCCCTCAGGCAATCTTTCTTCTATATTAGTATTAGTAAAGGTCTAAATAGTTATCAATTTCCCATTGTGAAACGAAGGTTGCATAACTTGCCCATTCGATTCGTTTAGCTTCGAGGAAACTAGTATAAATATGTTCTCCGAGAGCCGCTCTGACAACTTCATCTTCATTCAGAGCTTTCAAAGCGTTGTGAAGGGTTGATGGAAGGTCTGTAATACCAGCTTCCTTGCGCTCTTCTGCTGTCATGATGTAGATATTTTCTTCGATAGGAGCTGGTGCTTCGATTTTATTTTCAATACCATGCAAACCAACTTCCAACAGAACTGCCATAGCGATGTACGGGTTCGCCATTGGATCCACTGAACGCAACTCAAGACGAGTCCCCATACCACGTGAAGCAGGCACGCGCACAAGCGGCGAACGGTTACGACCAGCCCAAGCAATGTAAACCGGTGCTTCATAACCTGGAACCAAACGTTTGTATGAATTAACTGTTGGGTTCATGATGGCAGTATAGTTGTAGGCATGCTTAATCAAACCGCCAAGGAAATGGTAGGCCGTTTCTGACAACTGCATTCCTTTTGGATCATTTGGATCAAAGAAGGCATTGTTTCCTTCTTCATCAAACAAGGACATATTACAGTGCATACCTGATCCAGCAATACCAAATTTTGGTTTGGCCATAAAGGTTGCGTAAAGACCATGTTTGCGAGCAATGGTTTTAACAACAAGTTTAAAGATTTGAATCTTATCACAAGCACGGAGAACTTCATCGTACTTAAAGTCAATCTCGTGTTGTCCAACCGCAACCTCGTGGTGACTGGCTTCTACTTCAAATCCCATTTTGGTTAAGACATTGACAATCTCACGACGTGTATTGTCCGCAAGGTCAGTAGGCGCCAAATCAAAGTAGCCACCCTTGTCATTCACTTCAAGTGTTGGGTCTCCATTTTCATCCAACTTAAATAGGAAGAATTCTGGCTCTGGCCCAAGGTTAAAGGACTTGAATCCTACTTCTTCCATGTGACGAAGAGCACGCTTCAAATTGCCACGAGGATCACCTGCAAATGGCTCACCTTCTGTTGTATAGACATCACAGATCAAACCTGCAACACTTCCATTTTCATCTCCCCAAGGGAAGACTGTCCATGTATCCAAGTCAGGGTACAAGTACATATCTGACTCATTGATACGTACAAAACCTTCAATAGAAGATCCATCAAACATAGCCTTATTTGACAAGACTTTATCTAACTGTTCATCTGTAGCAGGAATTTCGACGTTTTTCATGGTTCCCAAAATATCTGAGAACATGAGACGAATAAAGGTAACATTTTTTTCCTTGACTTCACGACGAATATCTGCAGCTGTGATTGGCATGAGTTTTCTCCTTAATGTATAACTACTTGCGGTTGCCTAACCGCGACCAAAAGGTGACCGTACTGAAGCAAAGCGACCCTGTTGGAGGAGTTCATTATGAAGTGCACGACGCACCTCAGTCTGACTCACCGCTTTCTTGGATTTCGCTTCACGTTCAGCATATTTTTTCTTAATAGCAGCGATATTATAACCTTCAGAGATATAATCTTTGATTTCAAGCAGACGATCCATGTCATTCAAGGAATACATGCGACGGTTCCCTTCGTTTCGATCAGGCTTTATCAACTCTTGATCTTCATAATAACGAATCTGACGCGCCGATAAATCGGTCAACTTCATAACACTGCCGATAGGAAAAACAGCCATATTTCGGCGAAATTCTTTTTCCTTCATTTACAATTTCCTTCTTTCTGTCTATTATAGTCTAAAAAAAGACAAACGTCAATTGATAATGTTATAAAATGTAACATTATTTTTCTTTTTTCTCTAAAATGAGCCGAATACGATCAATATCGTAATTTACGAGAATTGCGACAAAAACTCCCATAAAAGTTTCTGATACACGCGCAAATACGTACAAAATTGTTTCGCCACTCGGAATCGATAGGGTAATGATTAACATAGCTGCTACACCACCAATAACTCCTGCTTTGTTATTCATGGCTACATTTGTCATAATGGTTAACATGGTGCATATTGGAACAACTACTAAGGTTACCCAAAAGGCTTCGTGGAAAAAGGTATTTAATAGGAAGAAGAGGAGGGCATAGAGACCACCGATACTATTTCCTAGAATACGCGAAGTCCCAAAATGGACACTCTTATCAAAACTCTCCCTCAGGCTAAAAACGGCTGTCAAAGCACCAATTTGAAGACCTTTCCAACCAAAAAAGCCAAAAATCAAGAGAACTAGAAAAACAGCAATACCTGTTTTAAAGGTTCGCATACCAAGTTTGAACTGGGATTTATCGAATTTATATTTTTTAAAATAACTCATAATCTCAACTTTCTATTTCCATTTTATCATAAATTGGCTGATTTTATGAGCAATAGTTGAGAGGAAGCGTTTTTATTTTAAGCAAAAGAAAAGAGGGACCTTCATCCCTCTCTTCTTTGATTCATTTATAAAATCTTATTTTTCTGTCAAGGCTGCAAGTCCTGGAAGAACTTTACCTTCAAGAAGTTCCATTGATGCTCCACCACCAGTAGAGATCCATGAGAACTTGTCTGCACGTCCAAGGTTAATCGCTGCAGCAGCTGAGTCACCACCACCGATGATTGATTTAACACCTGGTTGTTTCACGATAGCATCCATCACACCGATTGTACCAGCTTGGAAATCTGGGTTTTCAAATACACCCATAGGTCCGTTCCATACAACTGTTTTGGCACCAGTCAAAGCTTCATCAAATTTAGCGATAGATTTTGGACCGATGTCAAGACCAAGGAAGCCTTCAGAAACTGCTTCACCTTCAGTGTCACGTACTTCAGTGTAACCAGCAAAGGCGTTTGCTTCTTTTGAGTCAACTGGCAAGATCAATTTACCATTTGCTTTTTCAAGAAGAGCTTTCGCAACATCCAATTTGTCCTCTTCTACAAGTGAGTTACCGATTTCGATACCTTGTGCTTTGTAGAATGTGTAAGTCATACCACCACCGATAAGGACTTTATCAGCTTTTTCAAGCAAGTTTTCGATAACACCGATCTTGTCTGAAACTTTTGAACCACCAAGGATAGCCACAAATGGACGTTCTGGAGTTTCAACTGCTTCTTGGATGTAGGCAATTTCGTTTTCAAGAAGGAAACCAGCAACTGCTTTTTCAACGTTTGCTGAGATACCAACGTTAGATGCGTGTGCACGGTGAGCTGTACCGAATGCATCGTTTACGAAGATACCATCTCCAAGTGATGCCCAGTATTTACCAAGTTCAGGATCGTTTTTAGATTCTTTTTTGCCGTCAACATCTTCGTAACGAGTGTTTTCAACCAAGAGAACTTGTCCATCTTCAAGAGCGTTGATTGCTGCTTCCAATTCAGCACCACGAGTGACACCTGGGAAAACAACATCTTGACCAAGTTTTGCTGCCAAGTCTGCTGCTACAGGAGCAAGTGATTTACCAGCTTTATCAGCTTCTTCTTTCACACGTCCAAGGTGAGAGAAAAGAATTGCACGTCCACCTTGTTCGATGATGTACTTAATAGTTGGAAGAGCTGCTGTGATACGGTTGTCGTTAGTGATTACACCATCTTTCAATGGTACGTTGAAGTCAACACGAACGAGGACTTTTTTACCTTTCAAGTCAACGTCTTTAACAGTAAGTTTTGCCATGTTACAAAAACCCCTTTATTTATTTTATTCGAAACTATTATATCACACTTTGGAAATATAAGGAAAGATTTCACAAGATTTTTCGATATTTAATCTTCATCTTCTTTTTTCTGTTTCAATGTCAATGCTAAACTAGCAAGACCAAGGCTTGCCAATCCTGCTATTAGGGCTTCATTGGCATCAGCAGTTCCTGTATTTGGCAATTGTTTGCCTGCTTCTTCTGATTTAACTGTTGTATTTTGGGCTGTTTTTTCTTGTGTAGGCGCTACTGCTGGTTCAGTTTTTACTTTTGTTCCAATTTCAACAATTTCTGGAATCGCCTCTTGGATGACTTCTGTTGAACGAAGACGACGCTGACCGTTTTCATCAACTTCAAAGACATGTCTCAACAGACCATCTCGTCCCTGTATGATGACTCGTTGTTCCCCAACTAGCATATCAGCATTTTCATACTCTTGACGGTCAAAGGCAACCTTTTCCTCTTGAACTTCCAATTTAGGAGCCTTTTGTTGATCAGAATCCGGTTGATTAGTAGTTTTTGGAAGGACTGTGTTTTGTTGTTCTGGTTTAGTTGAGATAGTAACAAGGTCATTTGCACCATTAGATTCTACTCGTGGTTTTTCAGCAGATTCATAAACAAAGGCATAATGAGTAAAGTGTGGTGCTGTAAAGATAACATGACTATCCGTTTGTTCAAAAGTCAATTCTACTGCCTCTTTGCCTTCAGGTAAGAAGAATACTCTCTTCACTTTCTTATCTTTTTCAATTGGAATTTTCACAATAGAAGCGTAAGAGAGATCAACGTCTTGACCTTTTTCATCTAAACCTTCTATTTCAAAGACATGAGCATCTTCTCCAGCAAAGTATTTCTTCTCTTCATCACTTGCTTGAACACGCTCTACTTTCAAGCCCTTGATGACAGTCTTCTCTTTATTTGAGAAGTGTACTTCAACACCTGTTTTACTATCAGAAAAGACTGCTGGCTTGTCTTCTTTCAATAAGGCAACCAGATCTTTCAGACTCTGTTTCGCTGTTGCAAGCTCTTCTGAACTCAAATCTACTTTTTCAACCAAGGCCTTGTTTTTCTCAAGAAGAGGAGCTAGGGCAGAACCTGAAGGATGGTTTGGTTTGGCATCCAAGAGTTCTTGAGCCTCACCTGTTAAGCGATCGAGTTCTGTCTTTTCTTCCTTAAATTTCTCTTGACCATTCAGAGCTTTATGAGCTTCTGTCAATTTATTAAGTCGGTCATTAGCCTGATCTTGGGTGCTAGTTTCATGGTCTTTCAACACTTGCTCAGCCGCTTCAATTGCTTTCAAGAAGGCTTCTTTTATTTCTGGTGAAGCAAAGTTATAGACCACCTTGTTCTTAGCCGCTTCAACTTCTGCTAATTTTTGTTTAAGGTACTCATCGTTCAATGCTGCTTTTGGAGATACCAAAACATCAAAGTTGACTTTATGACCTTGGTAACGAAGCGTCAAGGTTTGACGACCAGTCTTTTGAGCATCGTAACCAGAAATTTCAACTCCCTCATCAGTAAAAGAATGTTCTTCCATGGTGTCATTGCTATAAGCCACTGCAAAGCGTCCTTCAGACAAGTCTAAGCTATCACCAACTAGGTAATCTTTTTTCGGTTCCTGACTTACTTCAATTCTCAAAATAGTTTTCGGACTTGCTTCATCTTGACTAGTAACAGTCACTGACAAATTAGCATGTACCGGTTGCCCCAAATATTGTAAAGTAAGATTTTGTTCTCCCTTATGATGCGTATCAAAACCTGATACTGATACACCCGCGTGAGTTAGGCGAATGAGTTCGTCCTCAGCTCCTCCTTCATACTGAACTCGAAGAACACCACCTCTAAGGTCCAAATCCTCCCCTTCGGCGTAGCTTGTTTTCTTAGGTCCTGTTTCTAGGCTGACTGACTTGATTCTTCTGTCATCTTTTGGAACGGAAACCGCTAGGACATTACTAATTTCCTTGCCTGGAAACTGGGTACGATAGTACAGAAGACCAGATTGATTTGTCAAATCCAATGGTGCACTTGCTAGGTCTCCTCCAACTTCGCTCTTCAAGGTTGCAAGCGGAGTTTGAGAATTTGGATTGTCATAAACGGTAATGGTTGCTCCAGCTGGTACATCCGCAAAACCAACTTGTACCTTGTTATTACCTAGAGAACGGGCTGCAGCCTTGGCCATCGGAATATTGACACTCTCAGTATCAAGCTTTTCATACATTTTCCAGTTATAGATACGAATAGCCTTCCATGGAGTTCCATTGTCAGAAGTGACAACATTCAAGCGCCAATCTTGAGCTGTGATAGGCTTGTCAAGGGTAATATCTGTAACATGAGCTTTATTGCCACGGACTTCCTTAGCCAACTTCCATTGACCATCCGCATCTTTATAATAAAGGTCAAAGTCTTTGGTGTTCATCAAACCGTCGTTTACAGATTCTCCACCAGCTCCAGCATGGTCCATTACCCATCTAACAACTGTACGCGGCTGGGTCAAACGAATATCCACACTACCACTTAACTGTCCAGAAGACCACTTGTCTGAAAGACTGGTAATGGTACCATTCAACATACCTTCAATACCTTCTCCACCTTCTGTATCTGGGAAGGTACTTCCGATAACAGTAGCCCCTGGAACGATGTTTTCTGCTAGAGGTCTTGGAAGACTTGTGTCTTGGACAGTCATCCCCCACTCAAAGTTTGTAGTTGCTGCTTCTGAACGAACCCCATTTTTACCGACTGCTACAACCTTCAGTTCTTGAGTTGTACCCTGAGCACTTGCTGAGCGGCTAACTTTTGGTAGGTAGATCGTAGTTGCAGATGAACCTGTCAATAGGCGCCAAGCATCGCCATCCTTTTCATAGACTTCATAGAAATCAGCATCTTTATGACCAGTAAATTGTACAACTGCTTCCGCTTCTTGGGCATTTTTAAGGACTTGTTTGGCTACAGCTACTGTGGTTGGTGCCTGAGGAGCATCTTGATTATTGCTGATGGTCAATTGCCCCAGGTTAAATTGATAACCTTTTAGGTCTTTATCATTTTCAAAATAGAGTTTAATACCGTAAATTGTTTTACCTGCCAAGGCACTCAAATCAAAATCATCGGTAGTCCAGTTATCTGAAACTGTCAATTCTTTACGAGCAGCTTCATCACCGTAGGTATAATCTTTCTTGGTTGCAAATTCTACATAAACCTTGGTTCCTTTGCCTCCTTTGTGGGCAACATGCAATTTGGTGGTATCTGTCACCTTCAAGCGAGTAGAGTACAAATTAACATCTTGCTTGGTCGCACCTGAAAGATCACCTGCAAATTTGAGAGAAGTTCCACCATTATAAGCATCTTCAAAATCATAGCTTGCTTTCAACTTATCACCAGTTGATTTTTGCCACCAGCGCCATGTTGGAAGAACACCTGAAACTGAACGGTAATTCCACTCAGAATCCTTAGAAACCTTACCATCTACGAACCACTTTCTACCATGTCCTGTATTAAAAGAAGTAGTAAAAGTATTACCTACTGCTGGCGTACGGTCCGCAACTAGGTTAGCAATCCCATACCAATCTTTGTCACCTGGTTTTTGGCCAGTAGGGTCTCCTTGATAACCTGTAAAGAAGATATCTTCATTCTTATGATAATCTTCACCAGTTTTTCCTAAACTTGTAATGGTATTTGGGGCGAACAAACCAAGAGAAAGGCGTAATTTCCCATTTTCATCTAAAATGTCATTCCACTTAACCTTGGTCTTGTAGGAACCACCCTGTTGCAATTCCAATCCTGCAAATACATCATAAGGATTACGGCCAATCCAGTTGGCAGTTGTAATAGTGTAATCATTTTTAGCCTTATCCCAGTTAAAGTTAGCAAAGAAGTTATCTGCTGGAACCTTATCTCCTTCAGGTTGCATGAATTGGTAGTTGTATTCTCCCAAACCATCTTGGTGGTAACGTCCATAGTTATAGGTCATAGCATCGTACCAAGAATACTTGATTGGATGGTTTACCTTAGCAGCATATTCCTTGGTATAGAGCATAAACTGGCGCATCTTTTCTCCAAGAGGTTCAACCAAATCCCCAGTTGTTTCTTGGTTGATGAAATAGCCATCATAGCCATAATACTTGGCCATATCCACCAATTTACGGGCAATTGGGAAGCTACCATCTGCGTCTTGCTTCAAAGCTTCAGCAAATTTTTCTTGATCAGCAATACTATTAGACCAGTTAAAGAAGAGTGTACCATATACAGGCACCCCGTTACGGTGACCTGCATCAATAACGTCAGGAGTTGGTACGAGACCTTCCCAGAAGACCATTGAATCTAGATATTGCCAATAGTCAAAAGCATAGGCCTTGAACTCTTCTCCACCAACAGAAGCGTGGTCTTTTGCTTTAGAATTGGTATTTGATAAGGCTTGAACTTTTGCTTCCTTACTAGCTTTTTCATTGACCAAATGACCTGTCCGACGTGAAGCGAGGGCAACAGATCCGCGGTTAATAGCATCATCTTCACGAGCCCCTGGTTCCCATTTCAACAAATCTTCCCAAGAATTAAATTTGATTTCCTTTGGTTTTAATGTTTTTTCTGTATTTTTAGAGACATCTGGCTGGACTTCTTTTTCAGTCTTATTAGCTTCTGCTGCTGGCTTAGACTCATCCCCTTGGCTAGTTGCTTCAGGCTTTGCTTCTATTTCCTTTTCAGACTTAGGTTTTGCTTCTGCAGATGGTGTTTCTGCAGCCACCTCACTTGCTTTTTCCTCTGGTTTAGCTGCGCTAGCTGCTTCTGCAGTTTCAGTAGTTGCAGCTTCATTGCTTGCTGGCGAAGCAGTTTCAGATGATGTCGCTACTCCTTCTGCCTTTTCTGGCTTATTTTCTCTAGCATGTTCTCCTTCATGCTGCTTGTCAGCTTCATTAGTTGGATGCTCACTCTCTCCTGAAACAAGCTCTGTATTGGCTCCATTATTTTCAGGAACTGCAGTTTCTTCTGCCAAGGCTGGACCAGCAAATAAAACAGCCCCAATCATCAGCGAGCAGGCTCCTACTGATAACTTACGAATACTGTACCGACAACGTCTTTCAAAAAATGAATTCTTCATTTTCTCCTCCTAAAAGATTGATTTTATTATTTTAAAGAAAGCGCTTAACTTTCTTCGTAAAATTTTTATCCCAATCACAGGGATTAAGATAATTTCTCCCTAATTTTAAAATATTTCTTTTAAATGTCAATATATAAAAGGAAATATCTATATCTAGGTTAGAAATTGGTAAAATTAATATAATTAAGGCCTTTTCTCACGAATTTTCTTTCTAAAATCTTAGCTTAACACTTGTTAGATTTACTTTTATCCTTTAAAATAGAATAGGAGAAATTCCGTTATTATTTTTCGGAGGAAAAAGAAATGTCCATTAATTGGCAGGAAATTTTATTTCACTTTTTAGGTGGTCTGGGACTATTCTTATATAGTATCAAGACCATGGGAGACGGTTTGCAACAAGCTGCTGGAGATCGCCTTCGTTTTTACATTGACAAATATACTAGTAATCCTTTCTTTGGAGTTCTGGTTGGTATTGGGATGACTGCTCTAATTCAGTCTAGTTCTGGTGTAACAGTTATCACAGTCGGTCTGGTCAGTGCCGGTCTCCTAACCTTACGTCAGGCTATCGGGATTGTCATGGGGGCTAATATTGGGACAACAGTCACATCCTTTCTTATTGGGTTTAAACTAGGTGACTATGCCCTGCCTATGCTCTTTATCGGTGCTGTCTGCCTCTTCTTTACAAAAAATCGGACAGTCAATAATATCGGACGCATCCTCTTTGGTGTCGGTGGTATCTTTTTTGCCCTCAATCTCATGAGTGGCGCAATGGCTCCACTCAAAGATTTACAGGTCTTTAAAGACTATATGATTGAGCTAAGTAAGAATCCTGTTTTGGGTGTCTTTGTCGGTACCGGCTTGACCTTACTGATTCAAGCTTCCTCGGCTACCATCGGGATTTTACAAAACCTCTACGCCAGCAACCTCATTGACCTGCAAGGAGCTTTGCCAGTTCTATTTGGTGACAATATCGGGACAACCATTACAGCCATCATTGCCTCTTTAGGTGCTAATATTGCAGCTAAACGGGTAGCAGGTGCCCATGTCGCCTTTAACGTGATTGGTACGGTTATCTGTATTGTCTTCCTTGTACCTTTCACTGGCTTGATTCATTGGTTTGAATCTACGCTAAATCTAGCACCGGAAATGACCATCGCCTTTGCTCATGGAACCTTTAATATTACCAATACCATTGTCCAATTTCCATTTATCGGAGCTCTGGCTTACTTTGTAACCAAGATTATTCCTGGAGAGGACGAGGTTGTCAAATACGAACCCTTATATCTTGATGAACACTTCATCAAACAAGCCCCATCTATCGCTCTCGGAAATGCTAAGAAAGAGCTCTTGCACTTAGGAAACTACGCTGCTAAAGCCTTTGACCTTTCCTATAAGTATATCATTGACTTGGATGAAAAAATTGCTGAAAAAGGGCATAAAACCGAAGAAGCCATTAACACCATCGATGAGCAATTAACACGTTATCTCATTGCCCTTTCAAGCGAAGCTCTCAGTCAAAAAGAAAGCGAAGTGCTCACCAATATCCTTGATTCCTCCCGTGATTTGGAACGGATTGGAGACCACGCGGAGGCTCTACTCAATCTAACTGACTATCTTCAAAGGAAAAATGTTGAATTTTCTGATGCTGCCTTGAAAGAATTAGAGGAAGTTTATCGTCAAACTAGTGACTTTATCAAAGATGCTCTGGATAGTGTGGAAAACAATGATATTGAAAAAGCACGCAGTCTTGTAGAACGTCATGAAGCAATCAATAACATAGAGCGTGTTCTCAGAAAAACCCACATCAAACGCCTCAACAAGGGCGAATGTTCAACACAAGCTGGGGTAAACTTTATCGACATCATCTCCCACTATACTCGTGTATCAGACCACGCTATGAACCTTGCTGAAAAGGTTTTTGCAGAACAAATCTAAGAACCAAGAAGCTATCCATCATAATTGGATGGCTTTTTGCTTTTTCCTAAGTAAGAATTTTTTCTACCATATAGAAAAATACTTTGATCCACAATGGAATCAAAGCATTTTAAAGAACTCCCCGTACATAAGGGCAGAAGCCGCAGTTCCTCTGTACTTGGCTTCTTCTCTCTTGATAAAACGAGCCAAGTTGAGCAACTCAGGTGCCGGATGTTTGGGATTCTTGAGCAATTCACGATTGACCAGACCTGAGAGACGAACTGCCAGCAATTGCTCATTTGTAGTAGGCAGTTTTTTAGCAGTCTCTAGGAGAGCAGCAACTAAATCTTCACTCAAATCATGACGAGCATGATTGTAAAGATCTTTTATAAGGCTTTCTAAGTTTGGTTCTACCATCCCTACCACCTCCCTTATGGTTTAATAATTTTTAATCAAATCAACCGTTGAACGATCCAATTTTTTCACCAAGGCTTGCAAGAAAGCTTGAGCTTCTAGGAAGTCATCCATAGCGTAGAGGGTTTGGTGAGAATGGATATAACGAGCACAGACTCCGATTGTTGTTGATGGGACACCACCATTTTTCAGATGAGCTGCGCCAGCGTCCGTTCCGCCTTTACCACAGTAGTATTGGTACTTGATTCCAGCTTCTTCAGCAGTTGTCAAAAGGAAATCCTTCATACCTGGGAGAAGCAAGTGACCTGGGTCGTAGAAACGAATCAAGGTTCCATCTCCAATCTTGCCTTGACCACCGTAGACATCACCTGCTGGTGAGCAATCAACTGCTAGGAAGACTTCTGGATCAAACTTGGTTGTAGATGTATGAGCACCGCGGAGACCAACTTCTTCTTGGACGTTAGAACCCAGATAGAGTTCATTACCAAGTTTTTGACCTGACAAGGCTTCTGCTAGCTCACTAACCATGAGAACACCATATCGGTTATCCCAAGCTTTTGAGATGATATTTTTTTCATTGGCTGTCAAGATTGCAGAACTATCTGGTACGATGGTGTCGCCAGGACGGATGCCAAAGCTTTCTGCCTCAGCCTTGTCCGCAAAACCACCATCAAAGACGATATCTGCAATAGCAGGCATGGTTGGTCCGCCCTTTCCACGAGTCAAATGTGGAGGAACAGAGCCTGAAATCACTGGAATTTCATGACCATCACGAGTCAGGAGTTTGAAACGTTGGCTGCTGACTACCATAGGATTCCAACCACCAATTTCAACCACACGGAAGGTGCCATCTGGCTTAATCTCGCTGACCATAAAACCAACTTCATCCATGTGAGAAGCGACCAAGACACGTGGTGCATCCGCAGCTTCTGAATGTTTAATCCCGAAAATACCACCCAAGCCATCTGTCACCACTTCATCCACGTGCGGTGTTAACTTTTCACGAAGATAAGCACGGACAGGTGCTTCATGACCTGAGATAGCAGCAAGTTCTGTTACTTCTTTGATTTTTGAAAATAATGTTGTCATTTCAGTTCCTTCTTTCTTTCATCCATTTTACCACTTTTTATAGGAGAAGGATAGCGGGAAGGTGGATTTCTAAATTAGTATCTTAGTCTTACTGTATCTTAGAAAAAGCTTGTATTTTCTTGCATGTGAGCTGAAATCTAAGAACTATTCCAAGACCAACCAAACTATTAATTCACAAACAAAAAACAATTCAATGCTATATTTGTTTAGTTTTTCATGAAATTTACAGAAAATAGTTGACTTTCCTTTCTTCTTTCTTTAAAATAATACAAAACTAGAAAAGGAAAAAATCATGACAAAAACAATTCTTGTTACAGGTGGGGCTGGCTACATTGGCTCCCATACCGTTAAAGCTCTTTTAAATGCTGGCTATCAGGTGCATGTCCTAGATAATCTCTCTACAGGAAATCGTTCAGCTGTAGATAGTCGTGCTAGCTTTAAACAACTGGATGTTTATGACGCCAGTGCCTTAAAAACTTACTTGGAAGAAAACAAGATTGACGCTGTTCTCCATTGTGCAGGTGAGATTGTTGTGAGCGAAAGTATTGAAAATCCAAGTAAATACTTCACTGCCAATGTTGCTGGTATGAACCAAGTTCTCAAAGTCTTATCTGAAGTTGGTATTCAAAAAATTATGTTCTCTTCGACTGCTTCCCTCTATGGTAATAACTGTATTGACAAGCCTGCAACTGAAGATACCCTGCTCGACCCTGTCAATCCTTATGCAGAAACAAAATTGATGGGTGAACGAATGATTTACTGGATGGCCAATCGCTACGATTGGAAATATGTCATTTTCCGTTACTTTAATGTAGCTGGGGCTGAAATGGATTTTTCAAACGGTCTGCGTGTGAAAAATCCAACTCATATCATTCCAAATATCAACAAGACCGCATTGGGACAAAATGATAGCCTAAAAATATTTGGAGATGACTACGATACACGTGACGGTTCATGTATTCGAGATTACATTCATGTCTTGGATCTTGCACAGGCTCATGTTAAAGGAATGAACTACCTCTTTCAAAAAGACAGTTCTTCTCAAATCTTTAACTTAGGAACTGAAAAAGGCTATACCGTCAAAGAAATCTTTAAAACTGCTGAAGAATTACTGGATCAAAAAATCCCACACGAAATTGTTGCTCGCCGTGCTGGTGACCCAGCTAGCGTCCTAGCAGACGCATCAAAAGCTAAACAATATCTTGACTGGCAAGCTAGCTACTCCCTCGAAGATATTATTTTATCAGATTATCATTGGCGTGTTAAAGAAGGCAAAAACATTTTGGAATAGGATAACAGAGGAGAAGGTCCTGGGCTCTCTCCTTGTTTTATTTATTAAATTGTCAGAAAATTTATTGACAGATTAAATAAATCGTGTTACAGTAATATCCGCAGGTATCTTTCGGTACCAAATCTATTTGAAAGGACGGGGTATGAAACTTTCTCATTATTTAATTGGCTTACTTCTACTCCTAGTCTTTCTCTCTATTAGCATTGGGACCAGTGATTTTTCATGGGGAAAACTCTTTTCTATGGATCATGAAACTTGGCTTCTCTTTCAAGAGTCCCGTCTCCCAAGAACCATCAGTATTCTCCTGACGGCCTCTAGTATGAGTATGGCAGGACTTCTCATGCAGACTATCACTCAAAATCAGTTTGCTGCTCCGAGTACAGTTGGAACCACTGAATCCGCCAAACTGGGAATGGTATTGAGCCTCTTTGTCTTTCCGTCGGCTAGTCTGACCCAAAAGATGCTCTTCGCTTTTGTTTCATCCATCGTATTCACCCTCTTCTTCCTAGCCTTTATGACCATTTTTACTGTAAAGGAAAGGTGGATGTTGCCTCTGATTGGGATCATCTATAGTGGGATTATCGGTTCTGTGACAGAAGTTATCGCCTATCGTTTCAATCTGGTTCAGAGTATGACTGCTTGGACTCAAGGCTCCTTCTCCATGATTCAGACCCATCAGTATGAATGGCTCTTCTTAGGCCTCATTATCCTGATAGCCGTTTGGAAGTTATCCCAAACCTTTACCATCATGAATCTAGGCAAGGAAGCCAGTGAGAGTTTGGGGATTTCCTACTCCCTACTTGAAAAACTGGCTCTCTTTCTGGTTGCGCTAACGACAAGCGTCACCATGATTACCGTGGGTGGCTTACCATTTCTCGGAGTTATTGTCCCCAATCTTGTTCGCAAGCGCTATGGAGATAACCTAAGTCAAACCAAACTCATGGTCGCACTAGTCGGTGCCAATCTAGTTCTGGCCTGCGATATCCTATCCCGAGTTCTGATTCGGCCCTATGAGCTGTCTGTCAGTCTCTTGCTAGGAATCATCGGTAGCCTCGTCTTTATCCTACTTCTCTGGAGAGGGGGACGAAAAGATGCAGTTTAAAAACAAACATACCAAACTCTTCTGCCTTCTCATTATTCTGGCCATCGGAGCTTGTATCCTCTATTTTTGGCCCATCACCCACCTATCTGCCTTTGCTTGGAAGTTGCGTTCCCAAAAAATTGTCGTTTATCTCTTGGTAGCTATCGCGACTGGGATTTCGACCATTAGTTTTCAAACCCTAACGGAAAATCGCTTCCTGACGCCAAGTATTTTGGGAATCGAATCCTTCTACGTCCTACTACAAACCCTACTACTGGTTTTTGAAAGCAAGTTTCTTCAACTCGGGAAATCTCCCATCTTAGAATTCCTAGTTTTGCTTCTGCTTCAATCCCTCTTCTTTCTCGCCTTACAAGGCTACTTGAAGACACTGATGAAACAAGACTTGGTCTTCATCCTGCTAATCTGTCTAGCCTTCGGAAGTCTCTTTCGAAATATCAGTACCTTCCTTCAGGTTCTGATGGATCCAAACGAATACGATAAACTGCAGAACAGTCTCTTTGCCTCCTTTCAACATCTCAACACTTCCATCCTAGCCATCGGCTCTCTAATCATCCTTGCTTTGACAGTCTTTTTCTTCCGGAAAGCAGTCACTCTGGATGTCTTGCACCTACAAAGAGAAACGGCTCAGATATTGGGACTCAATGTTGAAAAAGAACAGAAAGAACTCCTCTGGGGCATCGTGCTTTTGACTTCAACTGCTACTTCCTTGGTAGGACCTATGGCCTTCTTCGGCTTTATGCTAGCCAACCTTACTTACCTGATTGTCAAAGATTATCGGCACAAGCTACTCTTTATCGTAGCCATTCTGGTCGGATTTATCAGTTTGACCTTGGGGCAAGCCCTTATTGAACGAGTCTTTGCGCTGGAAATTCGCATCAGCATGATTATCGAGAGCGTGGGTGGTCTCTTATTCTTTATCTTACTTTACAGGAGGGCGCGTCAGTGAAACTGGAAAACATTGACAAATCCATTCAAAAACAGGATATTTTACAAGACATTTCGCTTGAAGTCAGTCCTCAAAAACTGACAGCCTTTATTGGTCCCAATGGTGCTGGAAAATCAACTCTCCTCTCCATTATGAGTAGACTAACCAAGAAGGATCAGGGAATTCTCAGTATCAAAGATCGTGAAATCGAGAGTTGGAATTCACAAGAACTGGCTCAAGAACTGACTATCCTAAAGCAGAAAATCAATTACCAAGCCAAATTGACTGTTGAAGAACTGGTCAGTTTTGGACGTTTTCCCTACAGCCGAGGTCGACTGAGACCAGAAGATTGGGAAAAAATCCGAGAAACTCTGGACTATTTAGAACTGACCAACCTAAAAGACCGCTACATCGATAGCCTATCTGGTGGACAGATGCAACGTGTTTTTATCGCTATGGTACTGGCCCAGGATACAGACTTTATCTTGCTGGACGAACCACTCAACAATCTCGATATCAAGCAAAGCGTCAGCATGATGCAGATTCTCAAGCGACTGGTGGAGGAACTCGGAAAGACCATTATCATCGTTCTCCACGATATCAACATGGCCAGCCAGTATGCGGATGAAATTGTCGCCTTCAAGGACGGTCAAGTCTTTAGCAAGGGAAGAACCGATCAAATCATGCAGGCTGACCTGCTCAGTCAACTATATGAGATTCCTATCACGCTAGCTGGTATCAATGGCAAAAAGATTTGTATCTATAGCTAGTAACATAGAAGCTCAAGTTAGAGAACTTTCAGTCTCTTAGTCAATAAAACCTAGAGACTCCCTAAATCGTTATCACATTTTAAAAAGGAGAAATTATGAAAACATCCCTTAAACTTTATCTCACTGCCCTAGCGGCCAGCTTCTTGCTCCTACTTGGTGCATGTAGTACAAACTCAAGCACTAGTAAGACGGAGTCAAGTAGCTCTGCTCCAACAGAGGTAACCATTAAAAGTTCACTAGGTGTAGTCACACTTTCAAAAGTCCCTGAAAAGATTGTGACCTTTGACCTCGGTGCTGCGGATACTATTCGCGCTTTAGGTTTTGAAAAGAATATCGTCGGAATGCCTACAAAAACTGTTCCGACTTATCTAAAAGATCTAGCTGGAAAAGTTAAAAATGTTGGTTCTATGGTTGAGCCAGACCTAGAAGCCCTTGCTGCTCTTGAACCAGACCTAATTATCGCTTCACCACGTACCCAAAAATTCGTAGATAAGTTCAACGAAATCGCTCCGACTGTTCTATTCCAAGCAGGCAAAGATGACTACTGGACTTCTACCAAGGCTAATATCGAATCCCTAGCAAGCGCCTTTGGTGAAACTGGTACACAGAAAGCCAAGGAAGAATTGGCCAAGCTAGACAAGAGCATCCAAGAAGTCGCAACTAAAAATGAAAGTTCTGACAAAAAAGCCCTTGCCATCCTCCTCAACGAAGGAAAAATGGCTGCCTTTGGTGCCCAATCTCGTTTCTCTTTCTTGTATCAAACTTTGAAATTCAAGCCAACTGATACTCAATTTGAAGATTCTCGCCACGGACAAGAAGTCAGCTTTGAAAGTGTCAAAGAAATCAATCCTGACATCCTTTTTGTCATCAACCGTACCCTTGCCATCGGTGGGGACAACTCAAGCAACGACGGCGTCCTAGAAAATGCCCTCATCGCTGAAACTCCTGCCGCTAAAAATGGTAAAATTATCCAACTCACACCAGACCTCTGGTATCTAAGCGGAGGCGGACTTGAATCAACAAAACTCATGATTGAAGACGCACAAAAAGCCTTGAAATAAGCTACTTTAAACTCAATCACATCTTTACATGATAAAACGCATCCTATCAAGCTCACTCAAACCTGATAGGATGCGTTTTTATCATTTCACTAAAATATTTTTACCTAGCCTCATTTTTCTTCTTGATTCCGTTTAAGGGAAAAATGATCCGGTACGGGGTCCTTGCCTGGTTTCGACCAAGGATGGCAATGTAAAATCCGAGCCAAGCCCATCAAAACACCCTTGAAGCCATGTTTTTCAATAGCCTGAATCATATAGTTTGAACAAGTCGGCTCAAAGCGACAAGAGGGTGGAAAGGCTGGTGAGAGAAAACGTTGGTAAAAGCGCACAGGCGCTATTAAAATTCGTTTCATTATTTCTTGGTTACAGCCATTGTGTGTAGTTGGCTGATTTCTTTTTTGTTAAGGCGACGCGATTCACCTGGACGAAGACCTGTCAAGTCTAGATGTCCAAAACGGGTCCGAGACAACTTATCTACTTGGAGACCAACAGCTTCAAACATCTTTTTAACCTGGTGATTACGCCCTTCATGGATAGTTAACTGCACCACAGAGCGGTTTTTAACTGGGTCCACTTTGAGAATCTCATAGACAGCCGGCTTGGTTTTCTTGCCATCAATCTCAAGTCCACGGGTCAAGGGACGAAGATTGTCCTTATTGGCCACACCTTTAACACGCGCGACATAAACCTTGTCAATCTCATTACGAGGGTGAATCATCTCATCCGTAAAATCCCCATCATTGGTCAAAATCAAGACTCCTGATGTATCCCAGTCCAAACGTCCAACTGGGTAAATGCGCTCTTTTACATTAGGCAAGAGGTCGACTACCGTCTTGCGGCCCTTGTCATCTGTCACACTGGAAATGACACCGCGTGGTTTGTTAAGCAGATAATAGACCTTTTCTTCGTTGTAGATAGGTTGACCTTCAACTTCAACCTTGTCGCCTGACTTGATAGTGGTTGCTAGTTCACGTACCACTTGACCGTTAACCGTCACCAAACCTTGCTTGATCAGCTCTTCTGCTTTTCTCCTACTGGCCACACCTGCGTGGGCAATATACTTATTGATTCTCATCTTCTTCTATCCTTTCACCAAATAATTGGCTTTCTTGGGCTTGAATCTCAAGCTCATCAATCACTGGTAATTCTTCTAAATGGTTTATCCCCATGTAATCTAGGAAATAATCCGTAGTCACATAGAGGTTGGGACGACCCAACACTTCTTTTTTCCCGTCTTCTCGTATCAAGTCAAAGGCCTGCAACTTTGCCAAAGCCCCACTCGAGTTGACCCCACGGATGGCATCAATCTCTATCCGTGTGATGGGCTGTTTGTAGGCAATAATGGACAAGGTCTCAAGGGCAGCCCGAGATAAACTCTGGTTGATAGGTGCCTTAGAGTATTCCTTCAAAATCTCTGAAAACTGAGGCTTGGTCACCAATCTATAAGCGCCCCCTGTCTCAATCAGAGCCAAACTGGAATCTGGGTCCTTTTCATACTTCTGGGCTAATTTTTCTAAACTCTGTTGGATGCCTGTCGGTGGCAGAGAGAGGAGTTCAGCTAACTGGCGGACTCTAATCCCATCTTCACCCGCTACAAACAAGAGCGCTTCTATTTTTGCTAAAGTACTCATCTTTCCTCTCTATCAAGTCTAGCTTTGGGCCACTTGACTTTCTTCCTTCTTTTCCATGAGATAAATATCTCCGAAACTTTCCTCTTGCACGAGGATTAGTTCCTGGGTTTTGATTAACTCTAGGGTTGCCAAAAAGAGGGTAATGACCTCTTGGAGATTCTGGGCTTCCTTGAACAAATCCTGCAAGCGCAATTGATCTCGTCCAGTCAAGGACTCTTTTACGATAACCATCATGTCCTCAATCTTATACTCATCCCGCAGGATAGTCGTGTGATTCTGTGTAAACTCCTCTTTTTTCTTGGCTAGGATATTTGAAAAAGCCAAAAAGAGGTCAATGGTCGTCTTGTCATGAACAAGCTCCGCATCTTCGTAAATCAACTCTGTCGGCGCTTTGGAATAGTGCTGAGCCCGTTCTTGGTGCTTGGCTTCCAAGTGCTCCCCCAAGAGCTTGAACTTGCGGTATTCTTCGATTTGAGAGAGAAGATCCTGCTCTAGGTCATCCTCCAAGTCTGTCACTTCTGCTACCTTTGGCAAGAGCTTGCGGCTCTTGATCAACATGAGCTGACTGGCCATAACCATATACTCACCCGTCACTTCCAGACGCATGGCCTGCAGAGTTGAGACATAGGCTAGATACTGTTCGATGACTTCCGTAATGGGCACATCATAGATATCCATCTGGTACTTAGAAACCAGGTGCAAGAGCAAATCCAGGGGCCCTTCAAAATCTTTTAATTTAATATCCATTATCTATATTTTTCTAAGGTCAGGACTGTTTTTAATCCTAATTTTTTTGCAATTTCGTACAAATCGACCTTCTTTTCAATTTGTCGTAGAATGAACTGTTCCCGCAAGGCTTGAGCTGATAAGGCTGGGAAACCTTTCTCCTTGACAAAGGATTCTAGCTGACGAAAGGCCCACTGACGAGAATAGGCTTTCCCTCCCCTTTCAAAAAGATAGGTCTGCCCCATCAAGGGTTCCAACTCTGACAGCAAGGTCGTGGGAATGGTGACAATTCTCTGTTGGGAAGCCTTCTTGATTCGCAACACTTGAAAGTCCAGATTGACGTCCGCAACCTTAAGGGCTAAAATCTCACTCGGCAAGAGCCCCATTTCCAAGATAAGTAGAGCCAGTAAACGCCCCTCTGGAACGTCGCTTTCCTGCCAAAAAGAGTCTAGGTCTAACAGTTCTGGCTTTTCGGTCTTCTTTTCAGCTTGTTTGGCTAATTCCAAACGATAAAAGCTGTCCACTTCTCCTTTTTGATAGAGAAAGTAGAGAAATTGGTTACAGGCCGAAATCTTTCGCTTCTGGGCGCTGATTTTTAGATTGGCTAGCTGGGCTTGGTAAATCTTGAGACTAGTCTCAGAAATCCGCTCGCCCACTACGTCTAAAAATTGCTCCAGATCATACTTATAGGACTGCTTGGAATTGGCAGATAAGCCCTGCTTTTCTTCTAAAAAGGCTGAAATCCTGTCTCTCATTTGCATCGAATCTCATATTCCTTACTAAAGTCATGCAAGAGGGCATTGACTGCCTTGAGGATAGACTTGCGCGTGATAATTCCTTGGAAAATACCAGACGCATCCACAACCGGCAAGAAGGACTCATCTACCAGCTTGTGCAAAACCTCCGTAATGGTAAAATCAGGCGAGACGACCGCTACGTCCGTTCTCGTCATATGAACAATATCCGTATCCGCCATGATTTCTTGACTCAAGTCATGCTCCATCTGATAAGCCATAATATCTCTGAGCCCAATCGTCCCAACAAACTGTTTTTCATCTGTTACAACAGGAACACGGGTATAGGTCATCTGACTGAGCAAGAGGGTCGCATGATCCGCATTGTGAGTATCAATCAACACAGCTAGATTTTTAGCAGGAGTCAAAAAAGTTTCTTCTTGCCCCAATAAGAAAGTCTCAAACTCCTTGGCAATCATCGGCTAAACTCCTTGGACAAGCCCGGATACACCTCATGGGCTCGTGTCAAAAAGTCCACTTTAAAATAACTGTCATCAATCTCCACACGAGCATAGAGACACTCTCTGATGGTCCCACGTGGTTGACTGATAGAACCTGGATTTAGAAAAAGAGTCTTTCCTTCCATCCAAGCGCTTGGCACATGCAAGTGACCATAAAGGCAGATATCAGCCTCTTCCTCCTGAGCCCAGTAGTCCAACTTTTGAAATTTGAAATTAATGTCAAACAAGTGACCATGGGTTTGGATAATCTTGGTCGAACCAAGCTCAGTCACCAAACGTTCTGGGTAACCTGCATAGAAATCCATATTCCCTTTAACAACACGGATGCCTTCCCAAAGGGGAGAATCAGGACGCAGTTCAGAATCGCCATTATGAAAAACGGCATCAACTTTGCCCACATAGCGATCACGGATTTCTTCCACAATCAAGCTATCGCCATGAGAATCGCTCATTACAATGATGGTTTGCTTTGCCATGATGGAAATACCTCCAAAAGTTTCTTAACGGCTAAGGCACGGTGAGATTGGCTATTTTTTTCTTCAAGGGTTAACTCAGCTGATGATTTGCCTGTCTCTCCCACTAGGAAAAGGGGATCGTAGCCAAAGCCATTTTCACCCTTAGGTTCAAAGTTAATGTAGCCTGGCCAGTCAGCCTCAACAACTAAACTTTCCTTGTTTGGGCTGGCTACGACTAGGGTTGTATGGAATTGAGCCGAGCGGTCTTTGAGTTCAAAGACCATGGCCAACTCGTGCAAGAGTTTAGCATTATTTTCACGGTCAGTAGCTCCCACTCCTGCGAAACGAGCTGACCAGACACCTGGCAAGCCGCCTAGGACATCGACTTTGAGTCCAGAATCATCTGCCAGAACCATCTTGCCCGTTAATTTGGAAATGGTTTCTGCCTTGAGGCGGGCATTTTCTTCGAAGGTCATACCTGTTTCTGCTACTTCAGGTAAGTCAGGGTAGTCATTAAGATTTTCCACATCGTAGCCTAGCTTGTCAAAGATAGCTCGAAATTCCTTGGTCTTGCCTTCGTTTCGAGTCGCAATCAATAAGGTTTCTCTGACCTTGTTTGTCTCAAAGAAATCATGAATATTGACCCCTTCTTTAGGCAATTCTACATGCAGGAGTTGCCCATTTTCAACCAAGAGCAGAGCACCCTGACGTTGAATAACTTCCAAGTTTCGTCCCATTTCTTGGTTGAGGATATCTACCACAAAGGAGAACAAACGATAGAGAGAACCATAGCGTAAAACAGTAACAGAAACAGGAAAACCTCGATCCTCATCTCGAAATCTTTGGGCAAACTCCAATAGAGGAAAATCCAAGTCATCATCCGTCAACGTCCGGACGCCACCAAAAATACCATAGGACCCGACATACCAGTCCTGTTCATCCTTATATTCATAAATTTTATTTGTCATAATTCTACATGCTCCACATGAATCTCTTTTTCCAGCCATTCTTCACCAATTTGTGCAAAACTTTGGCTGCTGGCTGTTGTGTAAAAACGGTGATGGAGTGGTCCAGCATCGCGACCACGATTGATTTCAAAATAATTGAGTAAGACTGAGATGTCCCGTACGCACTCTGCCCCACTATCAATGAGCTGAACCTTGGGTCCCATGACATTTTGAATAATAGGTCTGAGCAGTGGATAATGGGTACAACCCAAAATCAGGCTATCCACCTTTCCAACCAAGGGACGCAGGGTTTCATAGACCACTTTCTTGGTGACACTGGTTGACAGGGCACCAGACTCCACCAAGGGAGCAAACTTGGGACAGGCCAAACTCTCCACCTGTAAGTCCGGATCCAAATCATGGATTTTCTGACGGTAGATGTCTGATTGTACCGTCATGGGTGTTCCAATCACTCCGATTTTCCCACCTTGACTGGACTTGATAGCTGCCGAAGCTCCTGGCAAAATCACACCTAGGACGGGAATATCTAGTTGAGCCTTGATTTCTTCCCAGACGACCGCAGTTGCAGTATTACAAGCAATGACAATCATTTTGACATCCTTGGTCAAGAGAAAGTTGATCAACTGCCAAGTATATTCACGAATTTGCTCAGCAGGACGGGGACCATAGGGCGCCCGTGCCGAATCTCCAATATAGACGATTTCTTCATGGGGAAGTTGGCGCATGAGCTCGCGCACAACGGTCAAGCCCCCGACACCCGAATCCAAAAAACCAATTGGTCGATTATCCATACAGTCTTCTTTCTAGTCTTTTTTCTGATTGATAGTTCATTATGATTATTGATCCTTATGAACTGAATGACAGCCTAATCAATAACTATCTCTCTTAATCATAATCAAATATCAATAGAATGCAAGGAAAAAGTCTCATCCCTAAACATAACCAACATAGTGAGAAGTCTGGAACTTTCATCCCAGACTTTTCCTTATTTATTTTTTCTTTTTATTGTTAGCAAGGGCGGCCTTTTGTTGGCGGATGATTTGGTGGTATACTTGTTGTACCTTAGCTTCGCTTGGTTTTTGACCATTTGCACTCAAAAGAGTACGAACTGCTTCAGCATTCAAACGTGGGTTGTCAGCGAATTCTTTTTCAATTTGCTTACGAACCAAGTACATTCCTCCAAGAGCTCCTCCTAGAAAAGCTAGCACAATCAATACAATTGCTAATAGTAAATCCATCATTTTTCTCCTGTTTCTTTTTGAGTCTCTTTCATTATACCACAAACTAGCCACCCTGACTAGTTTGTTTTACGCTTTCAGGGAGGGAATAGACAGCAAAAAGAGCCCTGCTTTTCTACGAAAGAGGGTTCCTTGCTGAGTTTGTACTCAATGAAAATCAAAGAGCAAACTAGGAAGCTAGCCGCAGGTTGCTCAAAGCACTGTTTTAAGGTTGCAGATAGAGCTAACGTGGTTTGAAGTGATTTTAGAAGAGTATCAATTTCATATTTCTGCCTATCCATTTGTACTAATAAAAGACTGAGACACTGGATCTCAGCCTTTTTATTTATCCCAAAACCAATTCATCACTGACTAGACTCTGGCCACTATTTTTCTGGAATAGATGCATGAGATCTTCGACTGTCAGATGCTTTTTCTCTTCTCCTTTTACATCCACCACTATCTTGCCTTGATAGAGCATAATGAGACGATTGCCGTACTCAATAGCATGGTTCATATCGTGGGTAATCATCAAAGTCGTCAACTGATGGTGTTCCACAATCTTTTGCGTCAAATCCATTACCATTTGACTAGTTTTCGGATCAAGTGCCGCAGTGTGTTCATCCAACAACAAGAGCTTAGGTTTCACCAAGGCTGCCATGACTAGGGTCAAGGCCTGTCTTTGTCCTCCTGAGAGATATTGAGTATCTACTTTTAAGCGGTTTTCAAGACCAATATTCAACTCCTTCAAGGCCTCTTGGAACTGGATTCTATCCTTCTCCTTCACGCCCCAACCAAGCCCTCTCTTCTGCCCGCGTCTCAAGGCAATAGCCATATTCTCCTCAATTGTCAAACGAGAAGCTGTTCCCATCTTAGGATCTTGAAAAACACGGGCAATATCCTTAGCTCTCTTTCTTACACTCAGATTTTTAATGGATTTCCCTGCCAATAAAAGGTCCCCTTCATCCACCGATAGATTGCCAGCCAAGATATTCATCAAAGTGGATTTCCCTGCTCCATTTCCACCGATTACAGAGATAAAATCTCCCTCTTCAACCTCTAAGTCTAATCCTTTGAGGACATGGTTCTCATTGACCGTCCCTGCTTCAAATGTTTTGTGAATATTTTCAAGTGTTAACAAACTTGCCATAACTTTCTCCTCCTATTCATTTCTCAGTTTCAAACCACGAATCTTTAATCGCTTTTGCAATTCTGGTGCAAATAGAACTAAGGCGAGCAAGATTGCATTAAAGAGACGAACTAAGTTTTGATCTAGATTTGGAATTTCATAGATATTTAAAATAATCAAACGGTAAACAATAGCACCGATTCCGATGGATAACAGGCGACCTCCAATGGTCAAATCGTGTATCAAGACTTCCGCAATAATCACTGCACTCAAACCAACAACAATGGTTCCTGTCCCAGAAGTCACATCTGAAAATCCATCATTTTGGGCAAACAAGGAACCACATAGGGCAATCAAGCCGTTTGAAATCATGTAACCAACAATCTTCATGGTGTCTACATTGACTCCATTGGCCTCACTCATCGGAATATTGTCCCCAGTCGAACGCAAGACCAAGCCAATCTCTGTTTTCATCAAAAGGGTCAAGACCAAACAAACAAGTAAGAGACAGGCCGAACTAAATAAGAAAACAGCTTCTTCATTTGACAGCCCTAAGCTTGCCAACTGTTTAAAGACGGTTGCAGAATCTCCCAAGGAAAGATTGGGCACATTTCCCATGATTTTAATATTGATCGAATAAAGCCCTGTCAAGGTCACAATCCCTGTCAAGAGAGCTGGAATTTTCATCTTGGTGTGGAGCATTCCTGATACAAGACCTGCTACCATACCTGCCAGCAAAGCAAGTAAGGTCGCAATCCAAGGATTTGTCCCTGCCTGTATCTGAGATACGACGACAGCCGCCCCCAGTGGAAAGGCTCCTTCAGCAGTCATATCCGCAATATCCAAAATACGGAAAGTCAAGTAGACCCCAATCGCCATAATCGACCACAACAAACCTTCTGATAAACTAGATAATACAAAATTCATCTTAAACCTCCTTATTCCTTGCCTTCCAACTTACTAATATCAATTCCTAGTGCATCTGCCATTTCTTGATTGGTATGCAATTCCAGCTTTTCAGGCAACTCAACTGCTATATTTTCTGGCTTCTCACCTTTTAAGACACGAACCAGCATTCTTGCTGTCTGACGTCCCAATTCTTCATAATTGGTTCCGTAGTTATACAAGCCACCAACCGCAATCATTTCTGTTGAACCACCAAATACTGGAACCTTGTGTTTAATAGAAACCTGCTTGACTGTTTCCATGGTTGATGAAATGATATTATCCGTTGGTACAAAAACCATATCTACCTCTGCCATCAAGCTTTCTGCAGCAGCCTTGACGTTGTTACTGTCCAAGATTGTTTTTTCAACAACACTAAAGCCTTTTTCTTCCAGAAGGCGCTTAGCTTCATCCTTTTGGACAACTGAGTTTGGCTCGCTCTGAGTATAGAGAATTCCAATCGTTTTAGCTTTTGGCAACACTTTCTTTATCAAATTGATTTGGGTTGAAATGGCATCTGATGACTGATCGCTTGTCCCAGTTACATTGCCCCCAGGATGCTCTCTTGACTCAACCAACTTGGCACTGACAGGATCTGTTACCGCTGAAAAGATAACAGGTGTCGTTTGCGTTGTATTAGCCAAGCTCTGAGCAGAAGGCGTTGCGATGGCTAGAACGACATCACTAGATTCTGCTAGTTGCTGGGAAATGGTTTTTAGATTTCTTTGCTCACCCTGTGCATTTTGCAAATCAATCTCAATATTTTTCCCCTCAACATAGCCTTGCTTGGCCAACTCATCCACAAAACCTTCTCTAGTAGCATCCAAAGATTGATGAGTAATAAACTGCGAAATACCGATACGAAAAACATCTTTTTTCTTATCTGCCTTCAACTGATGCAAACTGATCAGAGAGATCAAGAGAATCCCCACTACCAAGAGAGGTGCTAGTAATTTTCGAACAACTTTCATAATGAAACTCCTTCTCAGAAAAGATAATACTCAATGAAAACCAAAGAGCAAACTAGGAAACNNNGCAAGGCGACGTTGACGTGGTTTGAAGAGATTTTCGAAGAGTATAAAACAAAAAACCGCCTAGATAATACCTAAACGGATGCTTGAAATAATCTAACAAGTTACAACTTAGCTAGTCCATTTAGATATTCATCTATATGGACCACAATCAAAAATCTTAGCCACATAGATACAAACAAATTGCTTGAACTGTTTGCATCCATGGTGACATGTCTACAAACACTATCTAAAGTAGCTAAAGTAAAAGTTTTGATTCATCGTTACAGCTTGTTTCTTATTCATTTCTTTTCTGCTTTCTTTTTTGATGTTTCCTATCTTACCACCTTTTTTATCAGCTGTCAAGAATATTTCAGAATATTTTAAAATTTTTCGAAAATTCTTTCATAATTCTTTCAATTCTTTCATGATTCTTTCAATTCTTTCATGATTCTTTCAATTCTTTCATGATTCTTTCAATTCTTTTAGGATAATTTCAAAGATTTGCCCATTAGACAAAATAGAACGATTTGAAGACTTTTATGATATTTAGCTGTATTAGAGTCTTTTAAAAGTGTTTTGATGGCTTGTATTTCTTCTTTGGTTGATTTTATATCACTATTATATAATGCGTTTTGATTTTAGTATAGTATTAAACTGACTCTTGGCAGTCGGACAAAAAATCGACAGTTATTTTATACTGTTTAAAACCAATAGTCAATACGACAATCTCTTTACTTTTCGATTATCAACTCTGTAGATTGCTAACATATCCAAAATAAGCCAAGTATCCCGAGGATAGGCAACATATCTAGGTGTCCAAATAGGATTAAACTTTTGTTTATACTGTCTAAGACCACTAAATGAATAGAATCGATTAGTGAAGGCATAGATGAGATAGGCTACTTTTTCTTGTAGAAAGCTATGTTTCTCAGTTCCTACATTTGACAACGGCGCCATGCCTAATTCAAATAAACGAACTCCTTCTTCTTTAAAATGAAGTAATAATTTCACAAAGAGATAATCCATAATACCATTGGGTGCTGTCCTTAAGTGGTAGCGCATCAAATCGATGCTAGCTTCTTCAGGACCATTACAAGCTAAAAAGGTAACAAAAGCCTGAACCTTATCTTCCTTATCCCTTACAAGGGCTATTGGTGCTAATTGAATGTACTTCTCATCAAAAAATCCAAGTGAAAACCCTTTTTCTTGGCGACCATCTAGCCAATTATCCGATATTTCTGTAAGGGTGTTAAGCAACTTCTTATCAAAAGGTGGTTGTAATACTTGGAATTGATACCCCTTGCTTTCTAATCGATTAACAACTGTTCTAAATTTCTTTCCTTGTTTTCCTTCGGTTGTAAACCTATCCAGTAATACCTGAGCAGTCTCCCCAAATTTCATAAAGTCGTACCCATATTCATGAAGTAATAGGGTGGTTTCTTGATTAATTTCGTAGAAAATAACAGAGACATTTATGTACTCCGCAGCCTCTAAAAACTTAGATAAGCCTTTTTCTAAGTATCCTGACTGTGCCAGTGGATCCGACATAACGACACATTTATTATTTTCAATTGCAAATTGGAAAACAACCTTGTCTTGACCATCCTCTTGGTACCAATAAAGGTATTTGTCATCTAAATAAGCCAGGGTAGCATCTAAATTTATATTTGGTATTGTTGCAATAAAGTCTTGATAACGTTGCTTATCGAAAACTTCTCCAAAATTCTCTTTGGTTTGACTGCTCTCACGGAGTACCAAAACATACGAAATCACCAATATCAGAGACGAGCCAAAAAGATGAATCCAGTGTGTAATCAAATGAGGAAGATGTTTAACTTCAAATACATGATGAGGGTTCAAATGTCCTAACAAAACAAGGGCCAAGAAGAAACTTCCACCAATATACGATATATCCTTACAACAATCTTCCCAAGCATAAATATAATGACTACGAACAAATGTATTTCTAATCCACCATATGATAGACAAAATAATGATTAGAAAAAAACTACTTGCGAATGAAAGACTACCAATATTCAAATAAACAAGGCTTACTAGACCTAGTACAGTAGCGAATGGTAATGTAAATTTTAAACGTCGTTTAACTAGTCTTGCAAGAAGGAAGAAGTGTACGCCGAGAATGATACTAGGAAGTTGAAAAACAAACTGTCCAGTGCTAGGTGAAAGTTCTTTAAACAAAGGAAGATGTCCTAATTCTTGAGGAACTATAGCTGACACCACGAGGAAGAAAGCAAAAAGTCTCAACCCCCAAACCAATACTATAGTGGATAGTGATCCAATAACCTTTTGAGGAATTCCCAAATATTTCTCATTAAGTCGACCACCCATATTTTTTAAGAATAAAACAACCCCTAAACAGAAAGGAAGAATATAATAGAATAAACGAAATACTAGTAACCAACTTAGCGCCTGATCTTTATCAATACCAAGGCCAACTAAACCAGATACCATAATTAAATCGAAACTACCTAGGCTACCAGGAATCATCGATATAATGCCAATTGTAATAGCAATCATAAAGAGGGGGATTACATCATAAATTGGTAAATTGTAGCCTAAAACATACCCAACCAAAAGGAAAAAACTTAATACACTAGCCCAATCAAGGGCAGAAGTTAACACTAATGATAAAATTGTCCTTCCACTCAATTGACCAAAATAGACCCATTTTTTTCTATTTGAAACAAATAAAATAATTGGAAGATAGAGACAAGCTCCCAAAAGAGCTGGCCAATATTGTTTAATCCCCATTGAAATAGGAAATATAATTGTGAAAATTAAACTTATCAGTGCAAACAGTGAGAAACCACTCATAAAATAAGGGATGACACGAGAAATTCCTTGCATACTTTTTTCAGAGCGTTCTTCATCTCCATAGAAAGAATAGCGTAAACCAACATCCACCAAACCGGCAAAGCCAATCATATTATTCAAGCTATTTATAGTCCAACTTGTTTCTAGTAAGTAAGATAATTTTTGTTTCTGATTAAGTTCTTTATTTAGGATTCTATCATAGAGCATCATTGGCGCAACAGCCATAGAACCGAGCAAAGCTAAACTAATGACTTTTATTGGAGAGAGTTCCCCCAAGATTGCTCCAATCTTATCAACCGAAATTGTCTTAAAAAGTCTGATTATCTCTACAATAACGAGACTAACAATAGATAAAAATAAGGTAATCTTGATGAGTGTCTGCCATTTTTTCACGCAATTCAAAATTGTTCTCACAAGCTCTTCCTCTTATCCTAATAAAGTTTGTAATATTGGAATAACAACGATAAATAGAACCGTACTTAGAGTCACCACGTTCGTAGAGAATTCCACATCTCCTTTTCCCTGATTAGCAAGGATTGGGAGAACAGCTAGAGCTGGTGTAGCGGACTGAATCATAAAGGTCTTAAATTCTACTGTCGCCATATCTGGTGCAGAGAACTTCAATACAAGAAACATAATCAGAGGAGCTAGGATAAAGCGTCCAACTAAAGTGACAATTGTATCTTTATCAAAAGTAATAGTATTCAAGCCTGCCTTTGCAAGAACGATACCAATATAAATCAGAGATAAGGGAGTGACGATATTTCCAACATAAGTTAAGGTATTTGTTGCGAAATCTGGAATGGAGATTCGGAGAATCAAAAATAGTAGAGCGACAAGAAAACCTACAAGCGGAGCTGGAAGCAATTTCTTCCAGTCAAATTTAGTTTTCTTCTTACTTTGACCCGATTTACTATCGCTCGTTATCACATACACGCCTAATGTCCAGGTAGAAATCGTGTTAGTGATATAGTAAATCAAGAAATATGGAAGAGCCTGATTACCAAAAAGAGCAACGTTTAATGGTAAACCGATAAAAATAGTATTGGCATTCACAAAGGTATTAATCATGGTTCCTCGCCGTCCTGGACGAACCTTGAAAAGCCTAACCGCAATATAAGCTACGATATAGCCCAATTTAAATGCTACAAAAGTATAAAAGAGTCCTCCAGAAAGACTGATTAGTTTATCTAGCGTTAGGTATTTCATCACCGACACAAAGATTGACGCTGGCAAGGCTACATTCATGATCAAACGAGATAGATTGGATCCAAAACTATCTCCAAACCATCCCCTCACCTGAAGAATATACCCCAAAACAATAATAGCAATAATCGGAATGATACTCGTAATCGAGGTTAAAAAGAGTGACATAGGTGTCCTTTCTAAATTACTTAAGTCCACAGGCCATACAAATCTGCCACTATAGAAGGATAGCAGCAGAAATGAATTATTTATACTCTGGATACCACTTCAAATCACGAACTGCTTTGGCCATATCTGTTTCCTTAGCGCGTGCAAGACCTTGCTCTTGTGCTTTTTTAGCGACTGCTTCTGCTACTTTAATAGAAACATCTGCTACATACTTGAATGGTGGCAAGACAGGAGCTCCTGGTTGGTCTGGATTGACAATACCACTCAATGAATGCGCCGCTGCTCCAATCATTTCATCAGTCAAAAGACTTGCTTCAGAAGCCAGCATACCTAGACCAAGACCTGGGTAAATCAGGGCATTATTTGCTTGACCAATCACATAGTCTACACCTTTATAAGAAACCGTATCAGCAGGAATTCCTGTTGCGACAAAAGCTTTGCCATCTGACCATTCAATCAAATCTTTGGCACTAGCTTCTGCCAATTTAGTTGGGTTTGACAAAGGGAAGATCATTGGACGTTCTGTGTTTTCACACATAGCTTCTACTATTTCTTTAGTGAAGGTATTAGGCTGAGTTGAAGTTCCTACAAGAATGGTTGGCTTCACAGTCTTCACTACTTCAAGCAGGTCAGTCAACTTATCTGCGTTACTAAAGTCAGCACGTTTCTTAGCAAATGGTTTTTGCTCTGGTGTCAAGTCATCCATGTCATCAAAGAGAAGACCTTGTTTATCAACCATAAAGAAACGTTTATAGGCTTCTTCTTCAGAAAGACCTTCACTTACCATTTCACGAAGAACACGAGAGGCAATTCCTGCACCCGCAGTACCACCACCATAGCAGAGATAAACTTGATCTGTTAATTTTTCACCACTAATATCCAGCGAACCAAAGATACCACCCAAGGTAACGATTCCCGTACCTTGAATATCATCATTAAAGGTCGGAATTTGTTTCCGGTATTTTTCAAGAATATTGGCAGCATTCAAGCGACCAAAATCTTCCCAGTGAAGGTAAAGTTTAGGAAAGAGACGTTCTGCTGTTTGAACAAATTGGTCAATGAAGTCGTAGTAACGATCTCCGCGGACCCGTTCGTGACGATTTCCTAAGTAATTAGGATTGTTACGAAGTTCTTCACGGTTAGTCCCTGCATCAATGACTAAAGGAAGGACCATTGAAGGATCGATTCCAGCAGCAGCCGTATAGACCATCAATTTCCCAACAGAAATATCGACACCATTTGTTCCCCAGTCGCCAATTCCAAGGATTCCTTCTGCATCTGTTACAACAATGAGACGAATCTCGCGACCCCCGGCAGCGTTTTTCAAAGTGGCTTCAATATTTTCAGGATGATTGATATCAAGATATCCCGCATATTGGGGATCTACAAAAAGATCACTATAGCCTTCAATGGTATCTGCAATGGTTGGATCATATACAATTGGATTGAATTCTTCCAAATGTTGAGAAAAGAGGTAATAAAAAAGAGTCCTGTTGGTATTAAAAATTTCCATTAGGAAAAGACGTTTTTCCAGATCATTGGCTTTTGTTTGCATTTGTGCATAAGTTTGCGCCGCTTGTTCTTCAATCGTTTGAACATACGGTGGCAGTAAACCAATAAGGCCTAGTTCCTTTCGCTCCTCTAAGGTAAAGGCAGTACCTTTATTGAGGAAAGGATTGTTTAAAATATCATGTGCAGTCATAGTGCAACCTCCTTTTTATTTATATTATACCACATGAAACGAATTGTTCATGAAACGTTGTTGTTTAAATAATACAATTGTATACGCATATGTTATAATGAGCCTACGAAAACAATTTCTAATAGGCTCTTTTATACTTAAAACACTATTATTGATAATACTTTAAGTTGTTATATTTTATAAATTTCTGAACTCATCAAACTCTCGATGATCTCTCTTTACTAAAAGTTTCGAGTAAAAGAAACCAATCATACAAATTGACAATCCTCATTAAAATAAATATCATATAAGTTTGTTATGTAGTACTTTGTATTTTTTAAGGTGTTTTTTTGTCATATAAAACTTGTATTCTATTTATATGACAACTAAAAACTATTTACAACAATATATTTCCCAAAAAGTGAAATATTTTCGAACACAGAATAAAATGAGCCAGGAAGAACTTTCGGAACAAGCAGGACTCGGGCTTAAGTATATCAATCAACTTGAAAACCAAAATGTGAATCTGACCATTCACAGTCTTGAAAAAGTGATTGACGCACTAGAAATGACCCCAGAGGAATTTTTCAATTTTGATAGCCTTGAATCAACCTCTGATAAGAGTGACAATCTTTCACTCAAAAGAATCAACATGAAGATTAAACAGCTCCCTATTGATAAACGAGAAAAGATGTTGGTCATTTTCGAGAGTATCTTAGATAATCTTTGAGATCCCTGACTCACTTACATTTTAACTGGTGAATACTCGTATAGTCAAATTATAGGATACGGATAAAAATTATTTATCTGCTGTTTTCCACTTATTTTCCTTCTCCAACTAATGAAAGTGAGCCCATATGAATTTAAAAGATCTACAATATTTTTATGACCTCTGCCAACTTCAATCCTATACGGAAGTAGCAAAACAACATAAAGTCAGCCAACCATCTATTTCTTATGCTATCAAGCGCTTAGAGGAATCCTTTAACTGCAAATTGATTTACCATGACCCCTCGCATCGTTCCTTCAAGCTAACTCCTCAAGGACAAATCCTTCTAAAGCATACAGAACTGATTTTACCTGAGGTCATTTCTACTCGCAAAGAAATTAATCGCTCCTTGGCACAATACTCTACTGTAGGATTCCCTCCTATTATCATTCAATATCTCTTTGCTGCCTTAAACGAAAAAGATAAATTCGATTTTTTAAAAAAGATACGCCCTATCCGCGGTGGCTCCGTAGAGTTATTAAACCTTCTCCTTAAGGGAGACCTTAATGCAAGCCTACTCGGTTTGATTGAACCTCTCAACTATCCTTCAATAGAGACACACGAGCTATTTCATAAAGAACTGTATGTCGTTTTATCTAAGAACCATCCTTTTGCCACTGCTCCTTCCCTCGCTTTTGAAGAATTAGCAGATCAATCCTTTATACTCTTAGATGAACACTTTGTTCACCTGAAAGCTTTTGAAATGCTTAATCAAAAGTATCAAAACAAGGCAGAAATATTCTTTAAGACTGATGACATTGCCATCCTTAAAGAACTTTTAAAGAAAGGGATTGGCCTTAGTTTACTGGCTGATATCGCACTTTCTGATGAAGATGATGATTTAATAAAAATTCCGCTTATACCGAAGGATAAGATAACTTTTACAGTTTATTACGCCTACCTTAAATCAGCTACACCGTCATCAGAAGTAGAAGCCTTATTTAATCTCCTTAAATCATATGAATAGAAAAAACTCTAACTATCAATGAACTGATAGCTAGAGTTTTTTACATTGTAGATATTATACTCAATGAAAATCAAAAAGCAAACTAGGAATCTAGCCGCAGATAGAGCTGACGTGGTTTGAAGAGATTTTCTAAGAGTATTAGACTATAGTAGATTGAAACTAGAGTAATACGCCGCGACTTCTAAAACTTTTCTAGAAATGAATTTGACTTTCCTAATAAAGTTGTTCAGATTTTATTTCATCTCACTATAATTCAATGATTTTCTAAGAATTCTATTTCTTTCGAAAATTCTTTCAGAACGCTTTCAAAGTTTTTCAAATCAGTCCAACAAAAAAGGTTTATAATTTCCATAAAAGTTGACATGGAAATTATAAAACCATTATTAGTTTAGTCCTTGTTGGTAACGCGCCAATTCGGCTTGGTTCGCCCAAACATAGTGACCTGGACGGATTTCTACCATGGATGGCTTATCAGTCTCATAGTCGTGTTGACTTGGATCGTAAACCTTCAAGACCTTCTTGCGTTCCAAGATTGGATCTGGAATTGGTACCGCTGAAAGTAAGGCTTGAGTATATGGGTGAATTGGATTGTTAAACAATTCTTCTGTTTCTGCAACCTCTACAATAACACCCTTGTAAATAACTGCGATACGATCTGAAATAAAGCGAACGACCGACAAGTCATGGGCGATGAAGAGATAGGTCAAACCAAGTTCTTTTTGGAATTTTTTGAGCAAGTTCAAGACTTGGGCACGCACAGAAACGTCCAAGGCTGAAATTGGCTCATCCGCAATAACAAAGTCTGGTTGCATGACCAAGGCACGGGCAATACCGATACGTTGACGTTGACCGCCTGAGAATTCATGAGGGTAACGAGTCAAGTGCTCAGCAAGAAGACCCACTTCACGGATAATATTTTTAACTTTCTCTTTACGTTCTTCTTCATCCTTGAACAGATGATGATTGTAAAGACCTTCAGAAATAATATAATCAACAGTCGCACGTTCATTCAAACTTGCCGCAGGGTCTTGGAAAATCATCTGGATACGACGAATCAATTCCGCAGCTTGTTCACGCGATTTCTTTCCATTAATCTTTTGACCTTCAAAAATGATATCTCCATTACTTGTATCATTAAGACCGATGATAGCACGACCAATAGTTGTTTTCCCACTACCTGACTCACCTACAAGCGAGAAAGTTTCTCCCTTGTTGATAAAGAAGTTAGCATTTTTAACTGCGACAAACTTCTTACTTCCTTCACCGAAGGAAATTTCTAAATCTTTGATTTCTACTAATTTTTCAGACATTTCCTTCCTCCTAGTCTTCCAGATGGGCAAATCCCATTTTTTCACGGATCTTATCGTGGAGATTTGCAATCACAGCTGGTTTTTCTACTTTTGGAGCATCCTCATGAAGGAGCCAAGTTTTAGCCCAATGTGTCTCTGATACTGAGAATTGAGGAGCTTTTTGTTCGAAGTCAATCTGCATTGCATAGTCAGAACGCAAGGCAAAGGCATCCCCTTTCAGGTCAGTATAAAGTGACGGAGGTGTTCCTGGGATTGAGTAAAGATCCCCTTTATCATCAGCAAGCTGAGGCAAGCTAGACAAGAGACTCCATGTATATGGATGGCGAGGGTCATAGAAGACTTCCTCAACAGTTCCATACTCAACGATTTCTCCTGCATACATAACCGCTACCTTATCCGCAATACTTGCCACCACACCAAGGTCGTGAGTGATAAAGATTGTTGTGAAATGGTACTCGTTTTGTAAAGATTTTAGCAAATCAATAATCTGAGCTTGAATAGTTACATCCAAGGCAGTCGTTGGCTCATCACAGATCAAGACATCAGGTCGGCAGGCAAGGGCAATCGCAATAACGATACGTTGACGCATTCCTCCAGAATATTGGAATGGGTATTCATCAAAACGTCTATCTGCGTCTGGAATCCCAACCTTATTCATGTAGTCAATGGCCAATTCTTTTGCTTCTTTAGCTGTTTTTCCTTGGTGTTTTACAATAACTTCTGTAATCTGACTACCAATTGTTTTAATTGGGTCCAAACTAGTCATTGGGTCCTGGAAGATAGTCGCAATCTTAGCCCCACGAATTTGTTCCCAATCCTTGTGAGAAGATAGATTTGTCAAATCCTGACCACGGTAGTCAATGCTACCTTGGGCAATGCGACCATTTTCTTCAAGCATACCTGTGAAAGTCTTTGTCAAAACAGATTTTCCTGATCCTGACTCACCTACCAAGGCTAATACTTCTCCTTCAACTAGTTCAAGAGAAACGCCGCGAATGGCTGTCAATACTTTGTCACGAACGTCAAATTCCACGACAATATCGCGAGCAGTCAAAATTACATTTTTTTCTTTTGTCATTTCTACTCCTATCTATGTGTACGTGGATCACTAGCATCCGCTAAGTTTTGACCAACTACGAAAAGGGACAAGGATACCAAAACAAGGGTTGTCAATGGAATCCAGAACAAGTAAGCATTGGTTGTTACGTTTTGTGAATAATCCGAAATCAAACGACCCAAACTTGGCACTGTAATCGGCAATCCAAGACCGAAGAAAGACAAGAAGGCTTCGTATGAGATAAAGCTTGGAAGCATTTGAGTCATCGTTGTCACAATAACAGATACCAATTGTGGCATAATGTTTTTGGCAACAATCTTCAAGGTTGGTGTTCCCAAAGTACGTGACGCCAAGTTGTATTCCAAATCACGATAACGCAAGATTTGCACACGGATCATGAAGGCAATTCCAATCCATGTTGTTACACTCATGGCAAAAATCAAATTCCAGAATCCAGCTCCGATTGAGTAAGTCAAGACAATGACAATCAAAAGAGATGGGATGTTTGAGATGACATTATAAACTTCCATCATCACGCGGTCAACTGATTTTGAAATTCCCCAAATACCACCGACAAAAACACCGATAACCAAGTTAATCACTGTCGCAATCACAGAAATGAGGATAGAGTTACGAGCTCCGAACCAGACACCGTCAAAGAGCGATTTACCGTTACTGTCTGTACCGAACCAATGCTCAGCATTTGGCTTGATATAACGAGCACTAAAGTCGTTTACCTTGCTGACATCATTGAAATCAAACTTAGAAAACATTGGGTAGATGAAACTCATCAAAATGATAGCTACCAAGATTCCCAACATAACTACAGTTGATTTTTTCTTCATAAATTGTCTAAACACTGACTTCCAGTAAGAATATGCTGGCGCATCAATAGTTTCAGAGGCAAAATCGTCACGTTTTACAAACTGAAATTTTTCTTTATCGATTGTAGACATTATTTGCCTCCTTTCTCAGTCAATTTAATACGTGGGTCAATAATCGTCATCCAAATATCTCCCAAAAGAAGTGAGAAGATAGAAATACATGTAAAGATGAAGACAAGACCTACGACCATAGAGTTATTAGATGCTTTTACAGAGTCAATCAACATTTTACCCATACCTGGGAAGGCGAAGACTGTTTCAGTAAGGGTTGCACCACCGATAACCCCGATAACAGCACCAGGAATTCCTGAAACCAGCGGAACCATGGCATTTTTAAAGATGTGTTTGTTTGAAATTTCTTTTTCAGACAAACCTTTTGCACGAGCGAAACGAACAAAGTCTTGAGATTGCAAGTCAATCATGTAACGACGAATCCAAATGGCTGTACCAGGAGCACCCAACAAACCAAGGATGACTGCTGGTAAAACATAAGAACGCCAATCTCCAGCCCCTAAGATAGGGAATGAATCTGGTAAACCAATTGAGGAACCAATCAATCGAACAATATAAACAAGGGCGATTGTTGGAAGTGCCATCAAGAAGGTCAAAGCCCCTGTTGAGAAGCTATCGATCCAAGTGTTCTTGAAACGAGCCATGGCTGAACCAAGTGGCACGGCAATCGCATAAGAAATCACCAAACCAATCAAACCAGCAATAGCAGAGCTGACAATCATAGATGGATATTGGTAATTACTTTCAGTCGCTGTATAAGGATCATCTTTCCCATAGCTAGCTACTTCACGAGAATCAGCCTGGCTAGGTGACTTGTAGGTTCTTGAGTAAATATTTACAGAAGACGTTTTCTTACCTGTTGGGAACTGAACTTGGGCAGTTTTGGTTTGTCCTTGACCTTGAGTAATAACCTGAAGAACTGGTGTATTAGCATAGGTTGGATAAGAGTCACCTAAATTGATATTCACAAAATTTTGATGCACAAATGGGAACTGACTGTTGAAGTACAAGAGATATTTATGTTTAGTACCCGAACCGACCAATGACCATCCGATAGCTGGATCATTTTCGAAACGAAGGTAGCGTTTCAAGTCTGGATTTTCAGGGTCTTGAATTTTATTTGTATGGTCAATGTCAATCAAGTTAGCATAGAAGTGAAAAACACGTTCAAAAATTGGAATTTCACGAGTAGCATAAAATTGACCACTTTCAGTAAATTCTCCCAAAGTCCAACCATGACCTAATTGATTGATGTACTTTTCATAAATAGCTTTATTGGTCGCATTTGCCTCTACTGTTACAGAAGAATCCATGCTACTTGCCTTTTCTTGCAACTCCTTAGTATCGTAATACTCAATGTAGCCCATACGCTCAAACACAGTATTTTCATAGTTATCACGTTTATCAGCCGTTGTCGCAATTTTATTATAGTTAGGGTCCTGCTTGAAAATCAATTTTCGAGGAACCAAGGTATAGATAATCGTGTAGGTCAAAGTCGTTACTAAGAAAATCGAAACCAATGACCGCAAAACACGCATAAAAATATATTTTTTCATATTATTTCCTTTAAAAATCCCAAAAGAACCTTCTCCTCATGGAGAGAAAGTTCTATTAGAAATTATTTACTTCACATGACTTGCCAATTCTTTTTGAGCTTTCTCATTTGATTCAGCTTTTTCTTTCAACCATTTTTCACGAGCTTTTTCATACTCTTCTTTGGTGATTGCTTTTTCACCAACTTCAGTGTACTTCAAGTATCCTGAATTTTCACCTTTAAGACCAGATTCAGAATATGATGAGCTAAATGGTAGAACTTTTGAAACATATGAAACGGCTGTTTCTTTAGGAGAAGCCATTACTGGAATTGTCAAAGCATTGTCAGTCAACCAAGCTTGTGCTACCGCGTATTTTTCATAACGTTTTTGAACATCTTGGTTTTCGCTGTTTGCATCATCAAGTAATTTTCCATAGTCAGCTAAAGCAAGTTTGCTTACTACTGATGCATCAGTGTTTTGGTCAATACCAAGGTAAAGGCGAGTGTTTCCTCCCTTGATGACAAACTGATCCAAGAAAGTAGAAGGATCTTGATAGTCAGGGTTCCATCCTAGCAAGGTGTGGATATCCCAATCTTGCTCTTTAGCTGTTGGAGCACTAAATGAAATTGGTAAAGCTTCTGCTTGAGTCATTTGTTGCAAGTCTACAACAACATTATCTGAACCCAATACTTTTTCAATTGATTGTTTCAATGATTGAACACGGTTTACAACCGCTGTTGATTCTTGGATAACCAAGGCATCCAAGTGGATTGGGAATTCAACACCTTCAGCTTGTAGGCTTGATTTAGCTTTAGCAAAGACTTCTTTCGCTTTTTCTTCATTGTAAAGTCCATTTTGAGAATCTGCTAGAGATACGTTTGACCAAGTAGAAGAATTTGTCTTAGCCAAGCTATCTTGTACCAATTCACCAAATGTTTTCTTACCAACTTGAAGATTATATGGTGCAAACGTATTACGGATGGCTACTGCAGCTCCATCAGTACCATTTGTTTGAGCTGAATAAGAACTGCGATCTACCGCAAAGTTCAAGGCTTGACGGAACTCCTTATTTAGCAAAGCTTTTTGAGTAGATGTCTTTTGGGCATCACTTGTTTTGGCAGTGTGGTTATAAGTTGTACGGCCATAGTTCAAGCTGACAGTTGCAACACCCGCACCTGGTTCATTAAAGTAAATGTTATCTTTGAAGTCAGCTGCATATTTTTCATATGTAGAACTTGTAGGGAAGATACGAGCCTTGCTATATTGACCATCAGAAAAACCTTTGGCAATTACATCTTGATCCTTACCGTCCCAGAAAGTGAACTTAACATTCTCAATTTTTACATTTTCTTTGTCCCAGTAAGCGTCATTTTTAGCCATCTCGATAGATGATTTAGGAGTTACAGCCTTCAAGACAAATGGACCATTATAAAGAATAGAGTTAGCATCTGTTGGAGAACCAAAACCTTCCCCTTTTGAAGCTAAGAATTCTTCATTAACTGGCATCAAAACACCACTAGTTGTCTTGTCATTCCAGAAAGTTTCTGGCTGGTTCAAGGTATACTCTAGTGTTTGGTCATCAAGTGCTTTTACTCCAACGGTTGAAAAATCGCTTGTTTCACCCTTGATATAGGCTTCTAATCCTTTAATAGAAGAGCTAACGATTGAAAGTCCTTTTGATTTTCCATCTACCGCATGTTTCAAACCAGTGACAAAGTCTTTAGCAGTGACAGGAGCGTATTCCTCTCCTTCTGCAGTTACCCATTTAGCATCCTTACGGATTTTATAGGTATAAGTCAAACCATCTTTTGAAACTGTCCATGATTCAGCGATAGAAGGAACCAGATTACCATATTTATCGTTAGCCAACAAACCATCTACAGCATTTGTTGTGATGAATGATGTTGAATCGATATTACTGACAATATAATCCAAAGTTTCTGGATCTGTTTGATAAACATATTGGTAATCTTTTGCTAGTTTAGCATTACTTGAACTAGTGTTTGAACACGCAGCTAGAACTCCTGACGCTAATAAGGTAGCTCCTGCTACAGCAAGCACTTGACTTTTTTTCATTTCTTCACTCCTCGTAATAAAGTATAGGTTATTATCGATTATACCATAGATTTTAAGATGTTTCAAGAAAAATAAACGAATTTTCAGAATATTTAGGCTTATTCATACAAAAAATCTAAAAAAACTATTGACTGAGAATGATTTTCAAGGTATAATAATAAACGTTAAGGCGGTATAGCCAAGTGGTAAGGCACGGCTCTGCAAAAGCTTGATCGTCGGTTCAAATCCGTCTACCGCCTTTCAATACCGAATTTATCGGAATTTATCAAGATAAAAAGCCCGCAAAATAGGGCTTTTTTATTTTTTTCTTCGGATAAATACGGATAACTTACAAAAATTTTGGGGCAAAGTTCTTCCCATGACATAATTCCCTCATGAAATCAACTGAAAAAAGCTTCGTCACGCCTGGTGACAAAAGCCTCTAGTTTACTCTGTTTCTTCTTCTATTTCGACTTCTGTAATCTGGACTTTTACCTTGGTAACACGTCCATTTTTCACTTTATCATTGGTTAAGATAAGCTGTTTGTTTTGGCTGACTAATTCATAACTGAGTTTCTCAGTCGTTGGAATGGTCCCAACTCCTGTCAAATAATAACCAGCGATGGTATCAACGTCATCACTTTCCAGTTCAACATCAAAGTAATTATTGAAATCATTGAGGGTCATAGTTCCCTGAACAATGTAGGTATCCTCGCCAATCTGATGAACATCTATTGCCGCTTTGTCCGTTTCATCATCAATTTCACCAACAATTTCCTCTAAGAGGTCTTCCAAGGTCACCAAACCAGCCATCCCACCGTATTCATCCAGCAAGATTGCCATTTGTCTTTGGGTATTGCGCAACTCTTTTAGCAAGTCATCCACAAAAATAGTTTCAGGAACAAAAAGTGGATCTTGTAAAATTTTCTTCCATACAATATTATCAAAACCATCCACAAATCCTGCCTTAAGAAGACTCTTGGTATGAATAATTCCAATCACATTGTCCTTATCCCCATCATAAACCGGGATACGAGAATAATTTTGTTTTAAAATACTTTGGATAATGGTTTGACTATCATCCTGAATATCCACCATAAAGGCATCCGTTCGAGGAACCATGACTTCTCTGGCCATCAGTTCATCGAGCGAAAAGACACCTTGTAGCATCTCAATCTCATCAGCATCCAACGTTTCTTCACTATTTGTCAGCATATAGGCAATTTCATCACGGGTCATCTTTTCATCCGCATCATCGAATGACATAGGAGTCAAATGGCTCAAGAAATTGGTCGAAGCAGCTAAGAGCCAAACAAAGGGACTAACTAGTTTCCCAAGCCCAATGATAACCGGCGCTGTACGAATCGCCAAGGCATCCTTTAGATTAAGAGCGATTCTCTTAGGATACAATTCCCCAAAAACGATGGAAATATAGGTCAAAAATGCCAAGGATAGAAAAGTTGCCACAGCTTGTGCTGTTTCGCCATTCCCAAGCCAAGAGGCAATCACACGTCCTAGAGTATCAGCTAAACTCGCCCCTGATAAGATCGTAATCAGAGTAATCCCTACTTGAATGGTTGATAAAAAGTGGTTAGGATTTTCTAGCACCTTCAGCAGACGGATATAGCGTCTATCTCCTTCTTCTGCCTTTTGTTCAACCCGCGCACGATTAAGAGAAACCATGGCCATTTCTGTGGCTGAGAAAAAGGCATTTAATACCGTCAAGATAAACAATAAAACAAATTGTAGCAACAAATTCTGACTACTTGGGTCTTCCATAGTTCTTCTCCTAAAATAGTATCTTATCCTTTATTATATCACAAAATTTAATCCAGTACATATTATTTTTTTCTTAGTACCTATTCTAGCACTGCTTAAACTAGTAAAAAGAACCCCTACATCCATAAGTGACATAGGAGTTTATTTCATATTTTACTGAGTTACAGTTACTTCTCCAGTTCGGTAATCCAGTTGAAGTCCCTTTTGAACATTGGGAACTAGAACATTGAATTCCAATTCTCCATCCGAAGACTTGGCTTCAATCTGTGAAGCTGAAGGAACTAAATCCTCGTTTGAAGCGTAGTAAAGGGTTACACGGTAACGGACACGCTTGTTTTTATCCAAGGCTTTACGCACCTTACTTTCATAGTAGTTTTGACCAGTCGAATCCTCGGCTTGCGCCTGATTTGCCCAGGCTGTCTGAACAGCAATATTTTTAGGATTACTTGTTGAGGCATCAAAACCATCCAAGCCACCGATTAAGGCATAGCCTAACAAGTGACCTCTATCGACCGCATGGGTATAAGACCCCTTTAGATTCTTGACCTGATGCCAGCCTGGAGGAGTCCATGAAGTCGAACCGTTTCCAGTTTCTTCACGATTCTTGTACTGGCGAGTAGCCTTAGATAAGAGGGCATTTGCTACAGTTGGCACTGTTTCCTTGCCCACTGTCTTTGTTTTATTATCAGCGTAGGGCTTACTTGAAACCTTGGCATCTAGGTTTGTTTTATTACCATTGACGATAAAAGCACCTGAGCCATTCCACTCCAGACTCCCTTTTATTTGACTCTTGACTGCGTCTGTCAAGACACTTTCTGCCAATGATTGACTAGGAGCTTCAGACGCTTGTTTTTTCTGACTAACCTTTGTTTTAGGACTATTAGCTGTCGACTGCATCTGCTTGATATAATAGCTTCCCGCAGATAAAAGCAATAACACTAGTAGTCCGATCAGTGTCTGTCTTGTTTTTTTATCCATTTTTCTCCTTATCTCTAGAAAAAGACTGGTTCTCCAGCCTAATTTCCTGTAAATTTATGAATCAATTCCTGCCATTTTGCTGGAGACAGGATAGCCCATGGATCTTGACCCTTGCCCAAGATTCCATAACCTACCATTAAGCCGACACCTAGGGCTAGAGCACCCAAAAACAGTACCAAAATGACTAGAAGTAAACGCTTGATTACGTAGCTTGATTTCTTATTCATCTTCATCACTTGCCTCAATCCGCTGAATATTAGCACCTAGCTGTGCCAACTTCTCATGAAAACGGTAGTAACCTCTATCCAAGTGAACCAATTTACCGACCACAGTTTCTCCTTGTGCTACCAAACCTGTCAAAATTAAGGCAGCACTGGCACGAAGGTCAGTTGAAAGAACTTCTGCCCCCTGCAAAGGTTGACCACCAACAATACGAGCTGTATCACGGATAATCTCAGAGTGCAAGCCCATGCGACGCATTTCTTCTAGATGTTGGAAACGATTTTCGAAAACTGTCTCCACCATAGTTGATTCCCCTTTTGCGACGGTCATCAAGGCTGTAAATTGGGCCTGCATATCTGTTGGAAATCCTGGGTGGGGCAAGGTTTTCACATGAACAGCTTTTAAATTTTCTAGTTGAGAGCGAACTCGAATTCCTTCAGCCTCCTCTGTCACTTCCACTCCCATTTCAAATAACTTGGCAATCAAGGGACGGTTGTGCTCCCAGACAGCGTCTTTAATCAAGACATCACCACCAGTCATGGCAGCAGCTACCATAAAGGTTCCGGCTTCGATACGGTCTTGGACTACATTGTGAGTCGTACCATGAAGTTTCTCAACACCTGTAATGGTAATGGTCTCTGTACCAGCCCCCTTAACCTTAGCTCCCATTTCATTGAGGAGAATGGCTAGGTCCACAATCTCAGGCTCACGCGCAGCATTTTCAATCACTGTCACCCCATCAGCCAGAGTCGCTGCCATCATCAAGTTCTGAGTAGCACCAACACTTGGGAAATCCATATAGATATGAGCTCCATGTAAGCGATCAGCCTTGGCTTCGATGTAACCAGCTGTCTGACTAATCTTAGCCCCCATGGCTTCTAAACCTTTCAAATGCAGATCAATAGGGCGGCTACCAATCGTACAACCACCTGGCATGGATACTTTGGCATGACCTACACGGGCAAGAATTGGTCCCAAGACAACGATAGATGCGCGCATCTTGCTGACATACTTGTAAGGAGCTTCCTCAGTGATATCGCCAGTCGCGTCCACCTCAACAAGATGATCTTCTTCATTAAAATCCACCTTGGCATTTAAACCACGAACCACCTGATTCATAGTGAAAACATCTGACAAGATAGGAACGTTCTGCAAAACAGTCTTTCCTTCACTTGCTAGAATTGTCGCTGCCAACAAGGGCAAGACTGCATTCTTTGCTCCTTCAATCGTAACACTTCCTACCAGACGATTATCGCCACCTTGAACCACAATTTTTTCCATACTTATTTCCTTTACATTTGATTTTATAATAATCCTCTAAGCGCTTCTTGCCACAACTGATATAGACTGATAAAGAAAGAACTCATGATATAGCCCATGACAATGCTAAAAAAGGCTACTAATAAACGAACTTTTCCTGTGTTCTCAGCTGTTACTTTTAAGACTTTTTCCCATCTAACAAGATCCTTTAAAAGGTAAAAACTCACATAAATAAAGAGCATGTGACTGCTTAGAGTGAATAATAATTGAACCATTTGACTATTATACCATCTTCTCTGTTTGCGCGCTAGCTTGGAAACTTAACTTAAAACTAGGGATTGTTTTTCAAGTAATCAATCGCATCTTGTAGAGTTTTAACTGGCACGATTTTCATATCTGTCTTGATTGTTCTAGCTGCTTCCAGGGCTGTCTGGTAATTGTTTTTCGCGTCCGGATGCGCTTTTTGTTCCTCTTCGCTAACAGGATTATCTGGGGCAAAGAAAATAGCAGCACCTTCTCTAGCCGAAGCAACAACTTTCTTATCAATACCTCCAATATCCCCCACATTACCATCGCGGTCAATGGTTCCTGTACCGGCAACAATGCGGCCATTACGAAGGCCAGGGTCAGCTATTTGGGTATAGATGGCCAGACTAAACATGAGGCCAGCACTTGGACCGCCAATACCAGCTGTTGAAAAGCGAATTGGAACATCACTGGTCACTTCTGTACGGTCAATCAAACCGATTCCAATTCCATTTTTGCCATTTTCCAAGGTGATAATCTTACCTTCTGCAGACTTGGTTTGCCCATCCTCTTCATAGGTGACCTTGACGGAGTCCCCTAGTTTTTGAGAATTGACATAATCAATCAAATCTTTGGAACTATCAAAGGTCTGATCATTGACTGCTGTGACCGTATCAGAGATGTTAAGAATCCCTTTAAAGGTCGAATTATCCGTCACAGTCAAAACATAAACCCCAAGATATTTGAGTTCGATATCCTTACCAGCTGTTTTTAGCCCTTGATACTTGGCCATATTTTGCGATGTTTGCATGTAGAATTGATTAATCCGCATAAATTCAACATCAGAAGAGCCACCTGTAGTCTCTTGGGCACTACGAATATCTGTAAAAGGCGTCAACCACGCATAAATCATATGGGCTAAAGTAGCGTGCTGGACACCAACCGTAACAAATTGATAGGCACCAGCTTCCTTATCTTCTGTGTCATTGACTTTAAGGACTTGGCGAATATCTTCCGAACCACCTGGAACTTCTATATAGTAGGGCAAGGGCACTACAAATGCCAAGAAAGTCACAATTAAGGCCGCAATGACATATAAGGGCCATCTAATCTTTTTTTTCATTTCTTATTTCCTCCAAAATACTCTCGGGAACATGGCAGGCAATATCCTGACCAAACTTCAAAAGTTCTCTAACGCCTGATGAACTGATATAGAGATGTTCAGGCCGGCTATGTAAATAAATAGTCTCTATATCAGGAGACAGCTGATGGTTGTAGTAATCAAAACTGGCTTCATATTGCAAATCCGTTGCATTTCTCAAACCCCGCACTAGACAAGTAGCCCCCAGTCTTTTTGCGACATCAACTACCAATTCATCATGAGAAGAGACGACTTCAACATTCCCCAAATGTTCCAAAGCCTTTTCTAACCCCCGTTTACGACTTTCGATAGGGAGAAATCCTTGTTTGTGGGGATTAAAAAAAATACCGACATAGAGCTTATCAAAGAGTTTGCTAGCCCGTTCAATCATATCCAGATGCCCATTTGTCATCGGATCAAATGAGCCTGTGAATAAGCCAATCTTATCTGACATAAACTGTCACCTTACTGATTCCATAAATTTTTTCCTTCCAGATGCCCAGGCAGGCAATTTCTTCTGGAAGCTCAACGGCCTTATCCGTCTCACACACGACCATGACATCTTCAGAAAAAAGCTCTCTCTCAGCCATTTTTTCAATATCTGCTACGATTTGTTCCTTGGCATAAGGAGGGTCTAAGAAGATGAGGTCGAATTCCCCAGATACCTGTTCCAATGCCCTTTCTGCATCCATCTTGAGGAGTTGAAATTTTCCAACTTCCTTGGTCATCTGAATATTTTCAGCTACGATAGCCTGAGCCTTACGGTCTCGTTCCACCAAAACAGCGCTGGACATGCCACGCGATACTGCCTCGATAGATAAACCACCACTACCTGCATAAAGGTCCAAGACTCGTCCCCCTTCAAAGTAGGGACCAATCATGTTAAAAATGGCTCCCCTAACCTTATCCGAAGTAGGTCTTGTCGTCTTTCCTTCTAGTGTCTTGAGGGGACGTCCCCCATAGATTCCTGATACGATTTTCATACCGTTTATTATACCAAATTATGGGCGAAAAGAGAAAGAAAACCGAACCTTGCGGTTCGATTCTCTACAAAATATTTTCGTAAGTATCGCGGACTTCTTGAGGCCAAACACTTGTTTGCACTTCTCCGATGTGTTTCTTGCGAAGTAGGAACATGGCCATCCGAGATTGTCCAATTCCTCCACCGATTGTCAATGGGAATAGGCCGTTCAACAAAGCCTTGTGCCATTCCAATTCTAAACGGTCTTCATCACCTGTGATGGCGACCTGACGGCGAAGCGTTTCTTCATCTACACGAATCCCCATAGAAGACAACTCAAAGGCTCCACCTAAAGACTCATTCCAAACAAGAATATCACCATTTAGACCCTTGTAGCCATTTTCAGACTCACTTGTCCAGTCATCGTAGTCTGGTGCACGTCCATCGTGCGGTTTACCATCTGGCAACTCGCCACCGATACCAATCAAGAAGACTGCTCCAAATTCTTTACAGATAGCATTTTCACGCTCTTTTGGTGTCAAGTCTGGGTAGCGTTCTACCAACTCTTCTGTGTGGATAAAGGTGATTTGTTTTGGCAAGATAGATTCGATGTCATAGCGGGCTTCAACAGCTAGCTCTGTCAGGCGAATAGCCTTGTAAATCTTCTCAACTGTTTCTTTTAGATAAGCGATGTTACGCTTACCATTTGGGATAACCTTCTCCCAGTCCCACTGGTCAACATAAACAGAGTGGGTCGCATCCAACGAGTCTTCGTCTGGACGAAGGGCCTTCATGTGGACGAAAAGACCTTCACCTTCACCGAAACCAAAACGAGCCAAGGTATGGCGTTTCCATTTAGCAAGGGAGTGCACCACTTCATAAGTAGCATCAGGGATTTGAAGAACCTTGACCGATACGGCGTTCTCCACACCTGATAAGTTGTCCTGCATCCCGTCGCCGACCCTACTCAAGATAGGACCTTGAACTTCGACAACTTCTAACTTATCTTTCAAATACTGGGTAAAAGTGTTTTTGACAAAGGAAATTTCTTCTTGTTGGTGGATAAAACTTTTCTTCATAAACTACTCCTCAAAAATTAGTTAAAAGTATTATACACCTATTTCTAAGAAAATGAAAGAGAAAATATAAAAAAATCAGTGTCACTCAAAACACTGATTTCATAGACCTTTTAGTCATTGCGACCGAAGATACGTAGAATACTTAGGAAAAGATTGATAAAATCAAGATAGATACTGAGAGCCATTGACACAACCCAACCTGTCGCTACACGACCTTGTGATTGTTCATAGGCGAGGCGAATCTTTTGGTTATCCCAAGCAATCAACCCTGAGAAAACCAAAACCATGGCCACGCTAATCATATAATCAAAGAAGCCACTAGCCAAGAAAATATTAACTACCATAGCAATCAGTAAACCGATAAGAGCTGCCATCATTGCTCGACCAAGCCCACTCAAATCTTTCTTGGTGAAGATACCAACTGCCGCCATGACAAAGAAGAGAAGGGCGCTCGATACAAAGGCAGATAAAACTGTACCCGGAGTATAGAAAGCCACCACAAAACTAAGGGTAAAGCCGTTTAAAACAGAGTAAAGTAAAAATACTGGAAGAGCAGCTGGACTATTTCTTGAAGCCATGCTACTGGCAACGAAAACCAAAGCTAACTCCGCAAAAGTAGCAATGGTCAACCAGAGACGCCCCTGCATCAAAAAGTAAACCAACTGAGACTGAAAGACCGTCAACATAAGGCCTGATACCAAAGCAGATAGTCCGATTCCCAGACCAACAAAGGCATAAACCTTAGCGTAAAATTGATTGAGACCTGCACGGTCATGTATAATAGTGTGATTCATCCTTTTCTCCTTTTCTATGAACATCTTTCCTTGATTATAACAAAAAAAGTTAAAATTAGCTTAAATGGAAGATTAAAATACCGGCCGCAACGGCAACATTCAAACTCTCTGCCTGCCCCTTCATACTAATGTGGACCAACTGGTCTGCACTTTCAGCCATGAGGGGACTAATTCCTTGACCCTCATTTCCCATGACTAGTACAAAATTTTCTATAGAAAGCAGTTCTCTGTAATCAACAGAATCTTTGGATAGGGTTGTTGCTAGCACAGGGATAGCTGCCTTTTTAGCTTCCTCAAAAAGCGCTTGGCTCGACATCCGGTAAATGGGCAGATGGAAATGACTGCCTTGCATGGAACGTAGAGTCTTGAGACTGTAGATGTCTGCCGACTTATCTGAAACAATCACTCCTGTATAGCCTGCTGCATCCGCAGTTCGAATGATAGTTCCCACATTACCAGGATCTTGCACATCTTCCAAAAACAAGAACTTGCCCTGACTAAAGTCAGCTTGCCCTACTTCTTCTTTTTGAACGACGGCAACAATTCCCTGTGGAGTCTGAGAATCCGCCAAATCTAGCAAAATATCCTCTGACACCCAGACAGTTTGCGGAAAAGCAGCTAACTGATCTCGGTAATTTTCTAAGGCAAAGATTTTCTCAATCGTCACTCCAGCTTGAACAGCTTCTTCAAACAAGTGCCAGCCTTCAATCAAATAAGCAGACTTGCGGTATTTTTTTTTGTGTAATTTCTTGGCATTTTTTACCACAGAGTTGGCTTTTGAGGTTATAATAGTCATAGAAATATTATAACACAATCAAAGGAGTTTGGTATGCAAAAGGTTAGAATGATTGCCCAAGGTAGGGTGCAGGGAGTCGGCTTTCGTTGGGGTGTTTACAGCTTGGCACTTGAAATTGGTGGCATCACAGGTCGAGTATGGAATAACGACGACGGAACAGTGGAAATTTTAGCCCAAGCAGACTCATCTGCTACCATGGCAAAATTTATCCAAGAAATCCGAAAAGGACCCACACCTTTTTCAAAAGTCAGCTACTTAGATGTCAAACTAAGTAACTTTCCTCCTTACCCTGACTTTAAAATCGCAAATTAGGTCTCTAGAACTATTGTATATTTTGTAAAAAAACAGTAGAATAGAAAGGTATAATTTTAAAAGAAGGAATAAAAACAGTGAAATCTATTAAACGTTTTGCACTCTCAGCTATGGGAGTGGCTATGTTGCTAGTCTTAACTGGCTGTGTTAGCGTCGATAAAGCCACAGGAAAGCCAATAGGATTTATTTGGAATACTATCGGAGCGCCTATGGCTGAAGCTATCAAGTACTTCGCTACTGATCAAGGTCTAGGCTTTGGTGTCGCTATCATCATCGTAACCATTATCGTGCGCTTGATTATCTTGCCACTTGGTATCTACCAATCATGGAAGGCAACGCTTCACTCTGAAAAGATGAACGCCCTCAAGCACGTCCTTGAGCCACACCAAACACGTCTCAAGGAAGCGACTACTCAAGAAGAAAAACTCGAAGCCCAACAAGCTCTCTTTGCTGCTCAAAAAGAGCACGGCATCAGCATGTTTGGTGGTGTAGGATGTTTCCCTATCCTCCTTCAAATGCCTTTCTTCTCTGCAATTTACTTTGCTGCCCAACATACTGAAGGTGTTGCTCAAGCAAGTTACCTAGGAATTCCTCTAGGCTCTCCAAGTATGATTTTAGCTGCCTGCGCTGGTGTCCTTTACTATCTTCAATCACTCCTTTCCCTTCACGGAGTAGAAGATGAAACGCAAAGAGATCAAATCAAGAAAATGGCTTACGTGAGCCCAGTCATGATTGCCGGCTTCTCCCTCATCTCACCAGCTAGTGTCACACTTTATTGGGTTGTCGGTGGTTTCATGATGATTCTCCAACAGTTTATCGTCAACTATATCGTTCGTCCAAAACTTCGCAAAAAAGTCCGTGAAGAACTAGCCAAGAACCCACCAAAAGCAAGTGCTTTCTCTAAACCAAGTGGACGAAAAGACGTTACCCCTGAACAACCAACTGCTATCACAAGCAAGAAAAAACACAAAAATCGCAACGCTGGAAAACAACGTTCGAGATAAGAAGAAAAAGGCTTAGCTAGTTTGCTAAGTCTTTTTTGCAAGTCATACTCTTCGAAAATCTCTTCAAACCACGTCAGCTTCGCCTTGCCGTATATATGTTACTGACTTCGTCAGTTCTATTCACAACCTCAAAACAGTGCTTTGAGCTAACTTCGTCAGTTCTATCCATAACCTCAAAACACTGTTTTGAGCAACCTGCGGCTAGCTTCCTAGTTTGCTCTTTGATTTTCATTGAGTATCAAAAACCCGATGTTTCCATCAGGCTTCTTTTTTATCCATGTACACGTTTCATATAGTCTTGATAACTTTCGGTATCCATGAGTTTTTTAGCGTTCTTGACGCGGTCTGCTGTTGGTGGTTTAACCCCTTCGAGTGAATATGGAATTCCCAATTCACGCCATTTGAACTCACCCATAGTGTGATAAGGCAGAATTTCAAACTTATCAACATTTTTGAGGGTCTTGACGAACTTACCAAGTTCAATCAAGTCATCATCTCTGTCTGTCAATCCCGGAACTAGCACGTGGCGAATCCAGACAGGTTTTCCAATATCTGATAGATACTGGGCACAGGCCAAGATATTTTTATTGGTTTGGCTAGTGACAATTTTGTGCTGTTCTTCGTTGATTTCCTTGATATCCAAGAGGACCAAGTCAGTGACAGCCATGAGTTTGTCAAACTTCTCAAGGTAACGTGGTTTATTACGGAAAGGTAGTGCACAGGTGTCCAAGGTACAGTGGATTCCTTGTTCCTTAGCCTTGGTGAAGAGGGCAATCAGGAAATCAATCTGCAAGAGGGCTTCTCCTCCACTGACTGTAATACCGCCCTTATTTCCCCAGAAACCGCGGTAGCGCAAGGCTTCTGTCAAGACATCATCTACCGTCCGTTCACGTGATTTATTGGACTCCATAGCCCAAGTGTCCGGGTTGTGGCAATACTGGCAACGCATGTGACAGCCCTGCAAAAAGACAATAAAGCGAATACCAGGCCCATCTACTGACCCAAAGCTTTCTGTCGAATGCACCATTCCTGTCACTTGTCCATAATCAATTGTTTCTTCAGACATATCGTTACCTTCCTTGAAAACGTTTTATAGTTTTATTATATCACGACTTGAAGGAAAAACAAGATTTTTGCCTATTTTTTAGAAAGCAATCTGTTTTTCAATTTCATTTTCAACTAATTATCATATTATTCTTCAAAATCAAAACCATACAAGGTTGCAAAATAGTCCTCAGGGCGCTCTGCACGGCGGATTTGACGGGCTTTGCCTTCTTCGGTATAGAGGATTTCCGCCGAACGTAGTTTGGCATTGTACTGGTAACCCATGGAGAATCCATGTGCACCTGTATCATGAATCACCAGCAAATCACCAATTTCTGTATGAGGCAGTTCGCGATTCACTGCAAATTTATCATTGTTTTCACAGAGTGAACCAACCACATCTACCACTTCAGCTGGTCCATCTGGATGGGTCACGTTAGTAATATGATGGTAAGCTCCGTACATAGCTGGACGCATGAGGTTGACTGCTGATGCATCCACACCTAGATAGGTACGGTAGGTTTCCTTCTTATGAGTGACTCTTGTGACCAAAGCACCGTGAGGGGCTAGCATAAAACGACCCAATTCAGTGAAAATCTTGACCTGACCAAGACCTGCTGGCGTAAGGACCTCTTCATACACCTTACGAACTCCCTCACCAATCAAGGCAATATCGTTCGGCTCCTGGTCTGGACGATAGTTGACACCAATACCGCCAGAAAGATTGATAAAGTCTAGCGAAATGCCCAACTTTTCCTTGATTTCAACAGCCAATTCAAAGAGCTGACGCGCCAACTCTGGATAATAGAGATGGGTGACGGTATTGGATGCTAGAAAGGAGTGAATCCCAAAGGTCTTAGCTCCTTTTTCCTTCAAGATGGCAAAAGCTTCAAAGAGCTGGTCCTTGGTCATGCCAAACTTGGCTTCTCCAGGATTGTCCATAATATCTGTTCCTAGCTCAAAAACTCCTCCAGGATTGTAACGACATGAGATGATTTCTGGAATGCCTGCTGCACGCTCTAGATGTTCAATATCTTCAAAGGCATCCAAGTTAATGGTCGCACCCAATTCACGTGCATAGGCGTATTCCTTGTCTGGCGTGTTATTTGAAGAGAACATAATCTCAGAACCTGGAAAATCCAGTTTATGGCTCATCAAAAGCTCCACATAACTAGAGCAATCCACACCACAACCTTCCTCTTGGAGAATTTTCAAAATAGCTGGTGTTGGAGTAGCCTTAACTGCAAAATATTCCTTAAAGCCCTTGTTCCACGAAAAGGCTTGGTTGACGGCTCTTGCCTTCTCACGAATCCCCTTCTCATCATACAAGTGAAAGGGAGTTGGGAACTCGGCAACAATCGCTTCTAAGTCTTCTTTATTGATAAATGGTGTTTTCATAAGCTTCCTTCTATTCTATTTGCAAAGAAAGGCTGGGACAATCGTTCCAACCTTTAGTTCTATCTCTTATTTATCTTCGTCAAAGATATTGCCAACCTCAACATCGATGGCTTGGTTCTTGACATCAATATTGGTTACCTTCAAGAGTGACTTGTAGTCAAACTGCTTTTCACGTTCTTCTTGGGCATTGTCCGCAAAGACCGCTACACCTGCCAATTCTGAGTCGAACTCGCGCAAGAGGCTGATCATCCCATTGACAGTTCCGCCACCTTTCAAGAAGTCATCCACAATCAAGACACGGCTACCTGCCTTGAGACTGCGTTTTGAAAGGAACATTTTCTCAATGCGGTCACCACTTGAACCGGATACATAGTTGACGCTAACCGTTGAACCTTCGGTAATTTTCAGGTCACGACGTACAATGACAAAAGGAACATTGAGGACATTGGCAACTGCATTTGCAAGTGGAACACCTTTAGTCGCTACGGTCATAACGGCATCAATTTTTTGGTCCATAAAGCTCTTAGCAATAATGCGACCAATATTTTTCAAGATAGCTGGTGTGCTAAGCAAATCAGACAGGTAGATATAGCCACCTGGCAAGATACGGTCACTTTCTGATAACTTGGCACGCAAGTCTTCAACCATTTCCTTAGCATCCTGACTCGAAATAGACGGTGTAAAGATAACACCTCCGCCAGCACCAGTTACTGTCTGGATGTGACCAATTTCGATTTCCTCAAAGGCTCGTTTGATAATGACGATATCTTCTGAGATGGATGATTTAGCAGATTCATACTTTTCAGCAAAAGTATTGAGACTAGTTAGTTTATAAGGATGATTAATCAAATAGTTGGAAATGACAACCATCCGATCACTTCTTCTTAATTTCATTTCTATTTCCTATTCCATTTTTATTCAAAAAATCAAAAAGCAAACTAGAAAGCTGGTCGCTGGTGATTCAAAACACTGTTTTGAGATTGTCGATAGAACTGACAAATCCTGTAATATACCTGCATATATACATACGACAAGGCGATACTACCCTAGTTTGAAGAGATTTTCGAAGAGTATTCATTTTTGTCTTTTACTTATTATACCATATTTACATAAAAAAACGAACATTCTTATCCTAAAAAATGCTCATTTTTCTTAAATTGTTAATCTAAATCTGGTTTATAGAAGGAACGATTATCCATAGCGAAGATTTTATTGGTCATCTCTCCTTTATCCACCAAAGCTAGAGCTGTTGACATCATCATCATGCTTGCATCCAGATTGTCAATCATATGGATAATCTCTGCTTCCATAATGCGTGGACGGACTGGACTTCCATACTCAAGTAAGCCGTGGTGACTGAGGATGACGTGGCGGAGCAAAACGACTTCTTCCTTGGTATCATCAATGCCGAGTTCCATAACGGTCTTGGTAATTTCACTATCAATCAGAGCGATATGTCCAAGAAGATTGCCTCGCACTGTATACTCAGTCTGTTCTGGTCCCGTCAACTCGATAACTTTGGCCAAGTCATGCAGCATAATCCCTGCATAAAGCAGGCTCTTATTGAGCTGAGGATAGATTTCGCTAATGGCATCTGCCAAGCGCACCATGGTTGCCGTATGATAGGCCAAGCCCGTTTCAAAGGCATGATGGTTGGTCTTGGCAGCTGGATAAGAGTAGAATTCCTTATCATACTTGGTGTAGAGCTTTCGGACAATCCGTTGCCAAACAGGATTTTCTATTTTGAAAATCATTTGCGACATGTAGTCACGGATTTCCTTGACATCAACTGGCGACTTGACCTTGAAATCAGCTGGATCATTGGGTTCGCCAGGTTGAGGCAGGCGAAGGGTAATTTGATTGACTTGAGGGGTGTTGTTATAAACTTCTCGGCGCCCTTTCATGTGGACAACCTTACCTGCGGTAAAGGCCTCAATGTTATGAGGTTGGGCATCCCAGAGCTTCCCATCAATCTCGCCACTATCATCTTGGAAGGTAAAGGCTAGGTAGTTTTTCCCAGCTCGAGTTTGCCTCAGGTCAGCTGATTTGATTAGGTAAAAGCCTTCAAATAGCTCATCTTTTTTCATGTGACTAATCTTCATATTCTTCCTCATTTTCTTGGAAATGGAGTAGATCAAGCGCAGGCTCACCTTCTGACAACTCAATGTGACGGAGCGTCCGCTCGATAGCTGTGGTACGACGGTTTAATAGTTCATCAATATTGCCAGAGGCATGTTGGAGATGCTTTTGTGCCTTGACCAGAATACCACCAAACTTGCCAAACTCGGTCTTGACACTGGCAAGAGTCTTGCTGATATGGTCGGCACTCTTTTGGATATTGAGAGTTTTGAATCCAACTGATAGGGAATTGAGGAGAGCTGACAGGGTACTTGGCCCTGCAACGATAATCTGCTCCTCCCGCCTCAAATCATCAAAGAAGACCGGATTGCGGACAATTTCTGAGTAGAGACCTTCTGTCGGAACAAACAAAACTCCAAAATTGGTCGTCCGAGGCGGTGCTATGTACTTACTCTTGATATCCTTGGAAAAGCGCTTGACACTTGCTAAGAGTGACTTGCGACAGCGTTCGATCTCGTCCTTGTCACCTGCTTCATAGGCTTCTTCTAGGCGGTAATAATCTGCTAGTGGAAACTTAGAGTCAATTGGTAGATAGACGTACTCTTGGTCGCCTTGTCCGGGTAACTTGATGGCATACTCCACTCGTTCACTAGAGTTTTCAACCGTTGCGTATTCTCGTTCATACTGGGCAGGGGTCATGATGTCTTCAATAATTTGTCCCAGTTGCAATTCACCCAGAATTCCTCGCGTCTTGGTTCCAGAGAGAACCTTGTTGAGGGCTCCGACATCGCGGGCAACGGTCTGCATTTCTCCCAAACCTCGATTGACCGACTCTAGTTGTTTGGAAACTGTCTCAAAGGAAGCCTGTAAGCGTGTCTGCAAGGTTTTTTCTAACTTTTCCTCGACCGTCTGGCGCATTTGCTCCAAACGTTGCTCATTGGATTCCTGTAAGGCTTGGAGACGTTGGTCAGTCTTATCCCTGGTTTGGAGGAGATTCTCAGTCATTTCTTGACGGACTTGCGTCAGACCTTGGTGCAATTCTATTCTCACCTCTTGCAAACGGTCACTGACAGCCACTTCCAAATCTTTTTGATCTAGCTGGCTGGCTTGCCTGGCTTGTTCAAAGCGGTAGTCCAACTGGTCTGACAAGTGATCTGCCTGATCCTCCAAGCTCTTACTGAGATGTTTTTCCTGCTTATCCTGCCTCTGCCAAATCAGAAAGAGTCCAGCTAGGTTGGCAATCAATAATAGAACAAGTAAACTTTCCATCCTACCTCCTGTCCTTACTATGCAGCACAACCACATAGCCATCTGGGCAAGTCACTGACACTTCCCTATCTATATATTCGTTAGAAGCGTACACTTTTTTAAAGAAAAAATTTTCCTCTGTCAACTCATACTTAGCACCGAGAATAGTCAGCTGGCTATCCCGAACCGGCATAAAGGCAAGATAGTCGTAGTCTGAACGGGGATGTAGCTGACTGATCCCTTCTGGACAATAGGCAATCAAATTTTGCCCATCCTCAATTTCTATCTGGCGCATATAAGGCGCCAACTTGGGGTTGCTAGGAAGAAAAACATTGGCCAGCATATGGTCGATACGACCACCCAAAGCACCGAAAATAGTGACCACAGCCTGAGGATTTTTCTCAAAAATAGTCAAGAGAGCCAATTCCAGATCTGTATCATCCTTTTCTGGTCGGGCTTGGACAAAATGCTGAGCACGTTTTTGAATCACCTGTCGCTCTTCTGCAGTGACAGAATCAAAATCTCCAACCGCCAGAGCAAGAGGCAGATTTTCTTCCAAGACCCAGAGCGAGCCTCGATCCACACCGACAAAACTATCAAAGTCTGTCCGATAATGACCGCGATCTCCGCCTGCAAAAACGGCAACCCTAGTCCAGTTGTTTTCTGAGAGTTTGTACTCGCTCATTGACATCTCCCTTAAAGACATAGGAACCTGCTACAAAAACGGTCGCACCAGCTTCTTTGGCTAGAGCAATAGTTTGGTCATCAATCCCGCCATCCACTTCGATTTCAAAGTTCAAGCCTTTTTCATCACGAAGAGCAACCAACTCACGGACCTTATCCATGGTCTCTGGTAGAAAGGCTTGCCCACCAAAGCCTGGATTAACTGTCATGACTAAAACTTGGTCAACTAGATGAAGGACGTGCTTGATGGCTTCAACTGGTGTGCCAGGATTGATAACAACTGAAGGTTTGACCCCTAGAGAACGAATTTTTTGGAGGGCGCCATGGATATGGGGTGTTGCTTCTACATGGATACTGATGATATCTGCACCTGCGCGCGCAAAGTCTTCTAAGTGGTGTTCAGGATTCGCCACCATCAAGTGGCAGTCAAAGACCATCTTGCTATGAGGGCGAAGAGCTTCAACCACACCTGCACCAAAACTGATTTGTGGCACAAAGTGCCCATCCATGATATCGATATGGGCATATTCTGCCCCAGTTGCTTCTAGGCGTTTGATTTCACGTTCAAAGTTGGCATAATCTGCTGCCAGAATTGACGGAGCAATCTTGTATTGAGGCATAGGTTTCTCCTTATTTTGGAATTTTTTTGCTGACTTTTTTATAGGTTTCTCTGCGATTTTCAATCTCACTGAGGAATTGCAGGTAATTATCAAAACGGAAGGTTGCAATGGTACCCTCTTCAACAGCTGGCTTGACAGCACAAGACGGCTCATGGGTATGGGTACAAGTACGGAACTTACAATCTCTGCTAACACTAGCTATCTCTGGAAAGGCCTGATTGAGGTCTTCCGCCGTTGATACTTCGTAGTCCAAGGATGAAAATCCTGGTGTATCTGCGATTTTGCCCCCATTGAGGTTGTAAAAACTAACAGCTCGAGTGGTGTGGCGCCCGCGACCCAGACTGTCTGAGATTTCTCCTGTTTCAAGATTGAGGTCTGGTGCGATTTTATTGAGAAGGGTTGATTTTCCAACGCCCGTCTGCCCCATAAAGACTGTAATCTTACCTGTTAACAAAGGCAGGAGTTCCTCTTTACTGGTCACAAAGTCATAGCCGATGTCACCATAAGTCTGTTCATAAAAATCCAGTTCTCCTCTATCTTCCAACAAATCCATTTTGGAAATATAGACGATGGGATGGATGCCCTTATGCTCCAAAAGAACTAAGAACCGATCCAGCAAATTGCTGTTAAAATCAGGTTCCTTGACAGACATGATCACCACAGCTTGATCGATATTGACAATAGGCGGACGGACCAGACTGTTTTTCCGTTCGTGAATCTTGAGAATATAGCCTTCTGAATTTTCCTCGGCAGAGAAATCTACCCAGTCCCCAACATAGGGTGTATGGCCTTTTTTACGGAAATTTCCACGCGCGCGTGTTTGATAGACCTGACCATCACTCTCTACATAGTAGAACCCCGCCAAGGCTTTAATGATTTGTCCCTGCATCTTAGAGTCCTTGCCCTTTAAGTGCATCTGCTAGGCTGGCAAACTCTGCCAAGCTGAGAGCTTCCCCACGCACACTTGGTGACAAGCCTGCTTGGTCCAAAGCCTTAGTCAGCTTGTCCTTGACCTCTTCAGTCTTGCCAAAGTAACCTGTCAAGTTATTCCATAAGGTCTTGCGACGATGAGTGAAACTTGCCTTGGAAACCTTAAAGAAGAAGTTCTCGTCTTCTACTGCTACAGCTGGCTCTGGACGACGCACCATTTTCAAGATAGCCGAATCCACATTTGGCGCTGGCACAAAGACCGTACGAGGCACGATGAAGGCAACCTTGGCAGTCATGTAGTACTGCACCGCAATCGACAAGCTACCATAAGCCTTGGTATTCGGTTGAGCGGAGATGCGGTCTGCCACTTCTTTCTGCATCATAACCACAAACTCACTAAAAGGAATCCCACTCTCTATCAAGTACATGAGAATAGGCGTTGTGATGTAGTAAGGCAAATTAGCCACTACCTTGATTGGCAGGTCAGGATTTTTAAAATTCTGGATATGCTGCGCCAAGTCAACCTTGAGAATATCCTCGTTGACAACGGTCACATTATCAAAATCACGCAAGGTGTCTGCCAAAATCGGCACCAATCGGTGGTCAATTTCAAAGGCCATGACCTGAGCCGCACGCTCAGCCAGAAACTCCGTCAAGGCACCAATCCCTGGCCCGATTTCGATAACATTGACCTGGTCATCAATCTCAGCCGTATCCACGATTTTTTGAAGAATATTGGTATCCGTCAAGAAATTTTGCCCGAAGGACTTTTTAAAGGTAAAACCGTGACGCTCCAGCACTGCCTTGGTCACGCTATAATCTGCAATTCTCATCTATTCTCTTTTCTATTATCTGTTACTACTATTGTAACACATTCCCCTTGTATTTTGGGGCTGCTTAACCATTCTCATAAGATTTCATAGCTTCTTCCACTTCTGCCAAAGTAACCCCAAACAACTCTAAGCGCTTGAGTAATTGCTTGCCGTTAGAATAGCCAATTCGGAGAACCTCTCCCAGATATTCTCTGCGCTTACGGCTGTCTGCCCCTGCTAAAAAACCAAGGCGAATCAAGTCGCTACGACTGATATCAAACTGACTCTCATGTTCAAATTGTTCTGTCACCTGAGCTAGAGCCGTTTTCAAATCTTCATAGCTGGCATGCTCAATTCCCAGGGAACGTCCCTTGGTCTTGGACTTGGGAACAGCTTCATCTCGTTTGAGGAAGGCATGCTGAACTGTTGGAATGGCCGTCATAATCATGCGGCGAATCCGCTCCCCATTAAAATCTGGGTCTGTAAAAACAATGACCCCATGACGCTGGTGCAGGCGCTGAATCCGCTCTATATCCTGGTCATTGATGGCAGAACCTCGAGTCTCATAGGTCTCTACATCGAAATAGCGTTTGAGATTGGCCGTATCATCGCGCCCTTCGACCACGATAACTTGGGAAATTTTCTCTTTCATTACTTGCTGTCCAATCCAAAAATTCGTTCTGCATTTGCAGTTGTTACCGCCGCTAGCTCTTCTGCCGTCATCCCACGCAAGCCTGCGATAAAGTCCACCACATAGCGAGTATAGGCTGTTTTATTTTCGCGACCACGCTTGGGTACAGGTGCTAAGTAAGGCGCATCCGTCTCCACCAACATCTTGTCCAAAGGTAACTCTTTAGCTACTTCTTGGATGTCAGTTGCCTTCTTAAAAGTCACCACTCCTGAGAAGGAAATGGTCATGCCAAGCTCAACAAACTTCTCTGCCCATTCAAGAGTTCCTGAGAAAGAATGCATGATCCCACCTCGAGGACCAACGCCCTCGCTCTTAATAATCTCATAGGTATCTTCCAGCGCATCACGGGTGTGGACCACAAAAGGCAAATCCAAGTCCTTAGATAACTGAATCTGACGGCGAAAAACCTGCTCCTGCACCTCTTTGGGCGCTGTCATCCAATGGTAGTCCAATCCAATCTCACCCAAGGCAACTATCTTTGGATGCTTGAGCTTGTCAAGCAAGTAGGCTTCAATCTCCTCTGTGTAAGTCCCTGCTTCTGTCGGATGCCAACCGATAGTCGCATAGAGCTGGTCATACTCATCCACCAACTCCAAAGCACGCTCAATCGTCAGTTTATCAAAACCAACAATATTCATCTGTGTCACACCCATCTCAGCAGCCAAGGCAATTTCTTCTGCCTCACGACCTGCAAATTCTTCTACATTCAAGTGTGTATGTGTATCAAAAATCATCTCTTCTAACCTCGTTTTCTATCTTCTATTATACCAAAAAAGAGGAGGGGCACCCAATTTTTCGGTTTCCCTCCTCTCTTTAATAGAGCTATTCTGCTAGCTTTTCTATCCGATATTGCCCATCTTCTATTCCACAGTTAGAGACAGAAGAGACTGGCTAGATTGATAGAACATCCCTATTCATCTAATACTCTTCGAAAATCAAATTCAAACCGTGTCAACGTCGCCTTGCCGTACTCAAGTACAGCCTACGGCTAGTTTCCTAGTTTGCTCTTTGATTTTCATTGAGTATAAAGTATGTGATTATCTTGGGTTCTCTCTTCTCTCACCCATCACTAGGATTGATGACTTCTCCAAATCCCCCTTATAATCTAACTTTAAGTAGAGAATAGAATGTTCTAGCTGTCCTATTTTCTACGTCTAGCCTTTCTTCCTAGCAAAGCAAAACCACTTGTTGCCGCCACTAGACCAAGACTAGCAAGTGCTGCACTTGATGCTGAACCTGTGTTAGGTAATTGTTTGCCAGCAGGTGACTGGTAGGTAACATCTTGCATTGTTCCTGCAGTTGCTTGCGGTGCACTTGTTGCCTGAGGAGCAGCATTAGGAGCCACTGGTCTCTTAGGAACTGTAACCATGGCAATGGCTTGCACTCCAATCGTTTCTGCTTCCTTCACATCTTCCACAGTTTCCGCATTTTCAATTTCTTTGAGAGCTGCTTGTTTTTCTGCTTCCACTCTTGCTAAAAGTTCTGCTTTTTCTTTATCAGAAAGCGGTGCGCCTTTGATTTCATCCTGCTTGTCCTTGGCAGCTTTTTCAATGGCATTTTTAGCTGATTCTTTTTCAGTAGCTAATTGCTTAGAAGCTTGTGATTGAGCTGGGTTTTGTGAACCTGTATTAGCTTGTCCGCCTGCCTGGCTACCACCGCCTGCATTCGCATTAGCATCTGAGCTTCCAGTATTGCCTCCATTATCTCCACCTGGTGTAGTTTCTGGCTTATACTCTGGTGTAGCTTCTTGAGTTACAGATTCACCTTTCGCAGATTGTTGAACTGTATCTTTCCCTAGAATCGTCACTACTGAACCATCTGGGAATGTGATTGTTGCTGTACCATCTCCAGCTACATTGATTGTCGCTCCGTCTAATGCTGAACCATTTGCTTGTAAAATAGCAACCTTAACTTTTTCTTTTTCTTCATCTGTTAAATGAGTTATATCTTTTACATCTACTCTTTGAGCAGGCGCTTTAACAGTTGATTTTTCAGCAGTCAGTTTAGTGCTATCTTGTGCTTTTGGATCTTGTGCTACCAATTGATTTCCTGGAATTGTAATAGCTGAACCATCTTTAAAGACGATTGTCGCTGTGCCATCTCCAGCTACTTCAACTTTAACATCGCTTCCGAATCCATTTGCATCTACTACAGCTTTTTTAACAGCTTCTTTTTCTGCATCTGTTAATCTTGTAGCTTCTGCTACTTTTGTAGGGTTAGCTGGGATGATTACTTTTGTCTTCTCTGCGATTGTTGGTTGCTCTTGTGTTGAAGTTTCCTCTTTTTGAACTACTAGACTGGTTCCTGGAATTGTATTGACTGAACCATCTGAGTATGTCAATGTCGCTGTTCCGTCTTTAGATACCTTAACATCTGTAGCAGTTGGATTTGCTTGTTTCACTTTCGTAGCTACTGCAGCTTGTTCCTCAGGTGTTAAGCTATGAGCATTCCCGACTTCTGTAGTTGCTGGCACCACTGCTGGATTTTGCGTGGCTTGTGTTGCAGCTTCATTGTCAGTATCTTTGGCTACTACTAGACTGGTTCCTGGAATTGTGTTTACTGAACCATCTCCATATGTTAGCGTTGCTGTTCCATCTTTAGATACCTTAACATCTGTCGCCGCTGGATTTGCTTCTTTGACCTTAGCTGCTACAGTATCTTGCTCCGCCTGTGTCAAGTTGTGAGTATTTTCAACAGGTACAAAGTTTCCTGGAACTTGCGCTGGGTTCTTCTCTGCATCTGTCTGAACTTTTGGAGTTTCTTGTTTACTTCCTTTTTCAACAAGTTTATCCCCTGTTATTGTATCTACAGATTTATCTGGATAGGTGATGACTACTGTTCCATCAGGTCTTACTTCTACTGTAGTTCCTGCTGGGAAGTTGTTCGCTTCCTCAACCGCTTTTTTAACCGCAGCTTGTTCTCCTGGTGTTAACTTAGTAGTGTTTCCTACTTGTGTTTTTCCTGGAATAACTGGCTCGGTTCTTGACGCGATTGTTCCTGTCTCTTTGTTAGCTGGCGCTACTAATTTATCTTTAGAAATCGTATCGCTTGAACCATCTTTATATGTGATAACAGCTGTTCCATCTGGTTTTACTTCTACTGTTGTTCCATCTGGGAATGTGTTAGCTCCTTCGATGTTTTGACGAACTTGTTCTCTTTCTTCATCTGAAAGTTTTGCTGGATTTTCCACTTCCACTTTGTTTTCAGGAACTTTCGGATCGAATTTAGATGCAATAGAGCCATCTGGTTGAACTTCATTTATCTTATGAATACCAGCTTCTTTCGCCGCGTTGATTTCATCTTTAGATTGAGCTTTGTTGATGTCTTCAATCGCTTTGTCTTTGGCCTTATTGATTTCTTCGATAGCTTTGGCTTTCGCTTCGTCTGATAAATCTTTATTGTTCTTGATTTCGTTAATGCGTTTTTGAGCTTCTTCTAGTATTTCAGCTTTTGCTTTCGCTTTTTCTTCATCAAGGTTTGTTACATCTGGTTTCTTAACTTCTGCATCAGCTTTTGGATCATATTTTTCAATATTTTCTTTTGCTTGATCTGCAATTTGTTTAGCTGTTCCTGCTGATGATGCTTGGTCAATAGCTTTATTAGCATCTTCTTTGGCTTTATTGATTTCTTTTTCAGCTTTTTGTTTTTGATCTTCTGTTAAGTCTTTATTGTTCTTGATTTCTTCAAGTTTTTTCTTAGCAGCTTCTTCTACTTGTTTTTTAGCAGCTTCTTTCGCCTTAGCAAGATCATTATCTTTATCAGCTGTGCCTAAAGAATCAACTACTTCAACCGGTACTTTTACAGTTACTTTGCTACCATCCGCTAGGGTTACTTCCACCTCTGCTTCTTTAATTCCCGCTTCTGTTGTAGTTGGTTTAAAAGTGATTTTCGCTGTTAGTCCATCAGCTAGTGCTAATTGTTTTAGGATGTCTTCGTCAGTTAAGCCTTTACCTTTTTCTACAGTTACTTTTCCGGATACTAAAGCAGTTTGTAAGTCTAACTCTGGTTTGAAGATACTTGTTGATTGCCCTTTAGCAGTTTGTACTACTACATCTTCTTTCGGTAGATTTCCGTTTGGAGTCTCAACATTTCCTTGATCATCAACCTTGACATCGTCCTTGTTTAAGCCTGGATTTGCTTCAACAATAGCTTTCTTAACATCTTCTTTTTCTTTGTCTGTTAAGTTATTCGAATCTTTAACTCCTACAGGTGTGACAGGTTTCTTCAAAGCTGGTGTTACTACATCTTTTGCTGGTAAATTACCTTGTGGTGTTTCAACATTACCTTGACCATCAACCTTAACATCATCCTTGTTTAAGCCTGGATTTGCAGCTACAACAGCATCCTTAACAGCGTCTTTTTCTGCTTCTGTTAAGTTTTTAGGATCTTTAACTTCTACAGGTGTAACAGGTTTCTTCAAGGCTGGTGTTACAACTTCTCCTGCTAGTAAATTACCTCTTGGCGTTTCAACATTGCCTTGATCATCAACCTTGACATCGTCCTTGTTTAAGCCTGGATTTGCAGTTACAACAGCATCCTTAACAGCGTCTTTTTCTGCATCTGTTAAGTTATGGACATCTTTAACAGGGACAAGATTTGTCGGTTTTTTCAAGGCTGGTGTCACTACATCCTCTGCTGGTAAGTTGCCTTTTGGTGTTTCAACATTGCCTTGATCATCAACCTTAATATCTTTATCTGTTAAACCTGGATTATTTTTAATAATCTCTTCTACAATCTTAGATTTCTCTGGTTCTGTCAGTTTAGATGGGTTGACAACTTCAACTGGGGTTGTTGGTTTCTTCAAGGTAGAAGTTACTACATCTTTTGCTGGTAAGTTACCTTGTGGTGTTGTGACATTTCCTTGATCGTCAACTTTGACTTTATCTTCAGTTAAACCTGGATTTGCCTCTACAACAGCTTTCTTAACGGCTTCTTTTTCTTTAACTGTTAGGCTATTTGGATTTTCTACTTCAACAAGTTTATTTGGTTTATTTAAGACTGTTGTGACAACATCTTCTTTTGGTAGATTTCCTTTTGGAGTTTTAACATTTCCTTGGTTATCTACTGTAACATCACCTTTGTTTAAACCTGGATTTGCAGCTGCGACAGCATCCTTAATGTCCTCTTTTTCTTTTTCTGTTAAAGCATTAGGATTTCCAACTACAACTGGTGTTGTTGGTTTGTTCAGGGCTGGAGTTACTACATCTTTTGCAAGTAATTTATCACCATTCTTAGTTGTTACATTACCTTTGTCATCGACTGTAATATCATCTTTGTTTAGACCAGGATTTGCGTTGGCTACAGCTTCTTTCACTTTTTCCTTTTCATCATTTGTTAAATGATTTGGATCAGCTACTACGACTGGTGTCGCTGGTTTGTTTAATGCTTGAACAACAACTTTTTCTGCTTCCAAGTAACCTTTAGGAGAAGCTACATCTCCCTTATCACTCACATAGACTTCAGATTCTTCTAGTTGAGGGTTAGTCGCCACAATCGCTTTTTTAACAGCTTCTTTCTCTTCATCTGTTAAATGATTGACATCTGTAACCTTAACCTTTTCTTTTGGTGGAGTTAACTTTCTCTTAGCTGTTTCTGTAATATCTTGTGGAGTATGAACAGCAGCAATTTCTTGTCTACCTTTTTCTGTGGCTGACGCTATAGCTTCTGGTGAAGTTGCATTATTGATGTTTTCTTCGTGTTTTGCTTTCAGTTCATCAACTTGTTTCTTCAATGCTTCTTTTTCTTTTTTAGATAATGCATTGTCTTCATCAATTTCAGCTTTTTCAGCATCTGCAGCTTTTGTTAGGTCAGCTTTCGCTTTTTCCTGATCAGTTGCTTTTCTTACAGGTACTTCGATTTCATCTTTTGATCCGTCACCATAAGTAACTTCTACTACAACTACTTTCTTACCTTCATTTGCACCTGTTCCTTCCACAATTTCTCCATCATTTTTGACTTGTTTGTCTGTCGGTTGTGGTTGGTCTTTTGGTACTTCTACAGCATCTGTAATAGCTTTTTTATCTGCTTCTGCTACTTTAGGAGCGTTAGATGGGTCAACACTTACTGGAACTCCTCCTGCTTCAGTTACTGAATCTTTTACATTTGGAGTTGCTTGCTCAGCATTAGTTTTATGAACAGCATCAATTGCTTTCTTACCTGCTTCTGTTGCTTTCGCTACTTCATCAGTTGTTCCAGCTTTATCGATGTTAGACTCTGCAGCTTTCTTAGCTTCATCGACTTTTGCTTTTTCAGCTTTCTTCTGATCTTCTGTTAAGGTCTTGTCTGATTCGATTTCTGCTTTTTCTTTGTTAGCTGCTTCTGTTAAGTCAGATTTCGCTTGCTCTTTGGCTTTGTCTAACTCTGTTTGGTGAACTTCAGCAATTGCTTTCTTACCGTCTTCTGTTGCTTTTGTTACATCTTCTGGCGTTGTCGCTTTATCGATATTTTTTTCTTGTTCTTCCTTAACTTTATCAACTTTGTCTTTTTCAGTTTTCTTTTGATCTTCTGTTAAGTTTTTGTCTGCTTCAATTTCTGCTTTTTCTTTGTTAGCTGCTGCTGTTAAGTCAGATTTCGCTTGTTCTTTAGCTTTGTCTAATGCTTTTTCTGCTTCAGTTTTCGCTTCTACAGTCTTAGATGCAGGCAGTTCATTTTGTGATTTGTCAGAGTACGTTACAGTTACTTTCCCTGTATTGTCTACTGAAATTTGATCATCAGTTAAATTTGTGTTTGCTTTCTTAACTGCTGCTTTAACGGCTGCTTTTTCATCTTCTGATAAATTAGCAATATTATTAACTTTTACTTTTTCTGGATCATTTAGTGGAGATTTTGCAGCATCAGTTCCTTCTACTGGAACTTCAACTGTTCTTGTAATACCATCGTGAGTGACTGTTACTGGAACAACTGTCTTACCACCTTTTTCTGCAATTTTTCCATATTCTACAGTATAAGTAGCATCTAACTCTTTACCGTTTGCAGTTACTTTCTCTTTTACAGTCGGTTGGTCTTTTTCAGACAATGAGTCTCCTGCTTTTGGTACAACAGAGATTTTCGCTGCTCCATCTTTCACTGCTAAAGTGAAGTCTTCTGCTTTACCTGATAAAGCTAAACGCGCTTGTTTTAATGTATTAAGAGCATCATCCACTTCTGGTTGAGTAGCATCTTGCTTGTCATACACTTTTTGAGCATTTGCTAAAGCATCATCATAAGCTTTTTTCTTAGCGGCATCTGTCTCTTTAGCATAAGCTGGTGATTTTTTAACCGCATCATCTGTGTTCAAGTCAAGTTCTGCTTTCAAAGCATCTTTAGATACAGGAACAGCAACTTTTTCACCTGTAAGAGCTTCTATAGCTTTTGCTAAATTGTCAATTAAAGTAGCTACTTCTGATGTGCCAGCTGCATTTTCTGGCTCAGCTGTTGTTTTATCAGCTACTTTTGAAGCGGCATCTTTTGCTGTGTTAAAAGCATCTTTCTTATCTTGAGTTGCTGTATTATATTTTTCAGATCCTTTAACTTCTTTAGCTTTTTCTACTAATTTTTGTAGAGAATCCATCTTAGAATCTAAACCTTGAGCAATTGACACAATATTATCTACTTCAGCTTTGTTCCCTGCAGCATCAACTTGTGTTTTCAATTCTGCTTTTTGTGCAGCATTTAAGTGTTCAAGCGCATCAATTTTTGCTTTTGCTGTATCACGATACGCTTTTACTTCCGCATCCTTCACAATATCTTCCAATTGATCTCTTGTTGTTGCTGCATCAATTTGTTTCTTATACTCATCTCTTTGAGCATCTGTTAGACCAGGAACTTGATCAATTTTCTTCTTATACTCATCTTTTAAAGCATCAGTTTTAGCTTTTTCAGCATCATGAGTTTTTTTAGATTTTTGATTTAGCGCATCTTCAATTACTTTAGCAATTGCTTCCTGTGTAGTAGCATTTTGAATTTGTTCTTTATACTGAGCTGCTGTTGGTTTTTCTAAATATCCTGCTTGCCCACCATTTTTATCGATTTCATCAATGATCGCTTTTGCTTTTTCTTTTGTTTTTTCTAATGCTTTGTCTAAAATTTTATCAACAAGACCTTTTGTATGTTCAATAGGAGTAGCAGTTCCTTCAGTTGGGTCTGTCATTACTACTGCCGATACTTGATCTACTAGTTCTTTTTTCTCTGCTGTTGTTAAGTAAGGATTGTTATTAATTTTTTCCTTCACTTCACGTTTTTTAGTTTCTAATGCTTTCTCATTTTCACTATTTTTAGCAACAGCTTCTTCTACAACAGCATTGACACTTTCTTGAGTCGTTTTATCTTTTAATTTTTCTTTAAATGCTTGTTTTTCTTTTGGAGATAAATAATTTAAATTATCAATTGCCGCTTCAGCATCCTTTTTAGCTAAATCTAGCGCACTAGTTCCTTCTTTATAATAAAGGTCTGAAGTTGGGATAGTGTATACTCCAGAGTATCCTGCATCTCTTGATAACATGACAGTAGAACTGTTTGGTTTAAACCCTATATGTGTTCCTATATTTTTGGCATTTGCTGTATTATCATCATAGGCAAACCATTTATTTCCCTTGTCATCCTGAAGTATTCCACCCTCGAAATCAAGGTCGCTTTTACCACTGTGATACTGTAAATTCTCTACTCCGATTCCATTTGCTTTTAAAAATGATTTGATAGCTGCTTTCTTTTCTTCTTCAGTTATTTGATCCATATTTTTCACAGGTACTGGAGCAATGTCATACTCATATCCATTACCCTGTCTATGCGTGTTTGTTTCTGTCACTTTATAAACAAGCGATGTACCTGGAATAACATCTCTACTATTATCAGAATAAATAATTGTTGCTGTTCCATCATCATCTATAAGAATTGATTCTGTTTTGTCTTCACTTTTAAGGTTTTCTATTAATTTATTCTTCCCTGTTCTTGCTACTGAAGTTACATTTTCTTTATTTGCACTCCAAATTCTATCTCTAACAATATTTTTTTCTTTCTCTGTTAATTTATTTGGATTTCCTACTGTAGCACGAGTTGGTGTTGATGGTTCAAAAATTTCATTTAATTTATATAGACTTGGAACTGGTGCTAATACAGTTTTGTAATGTTGCATCATTCGAGCAATCCCAACCCTAAAACCTGCTCCAAATTCTAAAGTACTACGATCATTACCGAAAGTTGGATCGGCAACTTCATATACAGCTGTTATCGTAGCTCTTTCAATTCCTCCACGTTCCCAATCGACATACATCGTTTTTGTGTTTGTACGGAAGTTCTCATAAATAGCTTGTTCATATGGATCATCTGAGATTCTATCCCCAATATGGTACCAAAACTTATTCGCAAAACTTCCGCTATATTCTCGGTAAGATTCACCTGTTGTTTCATTATAAGATTCCCACTTAGTATCATTACCGTGGAAATCAGGTGTTGTATAAGCTCTATTGATGTCATCTTCTGTTTGGAAACGTGAATTAATCGAATTTGATAACGAACCGAATTTTTTATTTTTATTCCAGCTTTCCATTACATAAACTGGACGTCCATCATTTTTCTTTAATGTAATTTCTTTAGGTTCTTTTAATCCTATCGGTGTTGTAAACCAGAAACGTGGACGGTGTCCTCCAAATCCAGTTACACTACTTCCATCAGCTCCACCGTTATAAGTATAAGTTACTTTAACAATTGGATTTTCGCGAGTGTATTGTGACCAGTCTACATCGATTCCAATTTCTTTATCTACATTTACTTTTGATCCAATTTGAATACCGTCTGCACTTTCAGGAGTTTCTCCAGAATTAGAATATAACGATACAATACCGTCTTCGCCATTTAATTGTTTAAATGCCGCATCTACAATATTCGGATTTACAGCAGCCCCAACTAAAGATGCCCCTATCAAACACGACGCTGCTCCAAAACTAAACTTTCTAATCGAAAACTTTTCTACACGCTGCCACATTTGCTTAGAGCGTTTCTGAGTTCTCTTATACTTCATTCTTTGATCTCCATTTTTTATTTTTATTTCTTCTTATTCAAAAACTAATACACTATAATACAATTTTATTATAATATATCTACTTTAGGCAATAAGAATACACGTACATTATATCATAAAGTCCCCCCCCGTCCACTTTTAGCCTAATTTTTACTTTAATTAAAAATATATAGAAATTTACCCTATTTGCTATCGTTTTGTCACTAATCCCTTATACAGATTTATAAATTTTAATTGATTCTCATTCAAAAACATAAAATAAGTCATTCTAGGTATCTGAAGCCCTATCCCCCTCCACTTACTTCATCACAAAACAAAGAAAAGACCCTACCAGAACCAAAAGCGTCTGGTAAGGCCTTTTTCTGAAACCAGTCACTATGCTTATACTCAATGAAAATCAAAGAGCAAACTAGAAAGCTAGCCGCAGGCTGCTCAAAGCACTGCTTTGAGGTCGTAGATGAAACTGACGAAGTCAGTAACATACCTACGGCAAGGCGACGCTGACGTGGTTTGAATTTGATTTTCATTGAGTATTAACTGAAAAGAATGACTAGGCATATTATTGAATGTGGTTAGCTAAATCTTCCTGAGCTTTTTTATTTGACTCAGCTTTTTCTTTCAGCCATTTTTCATAGAGTTCTTGGTACTGTTTAGCAGTTACTGGCTCTTTTTGCAATTCAACATATTTGTAGTTGTCCGCATTTCCCTTATGACCAACAAATGAGAATGGACCTGTAAACGGTACTGTCTTACGAAAGATTGGATTAGCTCCACCACTTTGAACTGGTAGGAAGAGGGCGCTATCTGTCAACCAAGCTTGGGCTTCAGCATATTTTTCATAGCGTGCCTGAGTATCTGTGACTTCAGCATCTGCCTGATCTAAGAGTTTCTTGTAGTCAGCAAGACCAATCTTGTCCTTGACTTCCTTGTCTTTTCCTTCAGACAAGCCCATGTTTTTCAACTGAGAACCTGTCTCTGTATCAAGGATAGCTAGATAAGTCTTAGGATCTGAGTAGTCTCCACCCCATCCTGAGATGTCGATGTCATAGTCTTTTTGTTCTGCTGTATCTGCAAAGTAGGTTGCCTGATCCTTCTCGTCTGGAGAAAGTTGGATAACATCGATGACCACATTCTCCTTACCAAGAGTGGCTTCTACTGTTTGCTTGAAAGAACCAGCCTGTTGCACATCTAACTTAGCAGTCTGATCAACTGGCATGTCCAAATGAATTGGGAAAGTTACTCCCTGAGCTTGCAGACTTTCTTTGGCCTTCGCAAACTTCTCTTTGGCCTTGTCAGGGTTCAAGAAGGCTTGCTTCCCATCGTTTAGGTTGATATTTGCCCAATCTTTACCGTAGTTGACAATTTTTTCATTGACAATATCACCGAAGTTCTTATCGCCAACTTGGACAAAGTTGCTTGGTGTAATCGTGTTACGTAAGATACGGTCTGCTCCATCTTCACCATTTGTCTGCGCCGCATAGGCATGACGGTCAAAGGCAAAATTGATAGCCTGACGGAAATCTTTATTTTGCATAGCTGCGCGTGAATCTGTCTTTTCCTTATCAGACTGTTTCATAGTCTGCTTGTAACTTTGACGATTCACGTTGAAAAGATAATAGAAAGTAACTGAGTTTTGTGGTGTATAGGTAATCTTGTCCTCATTGCCCTTCTTGAGTTCAGCAAAGACTGAACTTGTTGGGAAAATACGACCATCTGTATAGTTGCCTTCCAAGAATCCTCTTGCAATGCTGTCTTGGTCAGAACCGTCAAAGAAAGAGAGCTTCACTTTCTCGATTTTGACATTGTCCTTATCCCAGTAGTTAGGATTTTTATCAAATTCAATCAAAGATTTTGATGTGAAGGACTTAAACAAGTAAGGACCATTTGACAAGATACTTGATGGTGTCACACTTCCAAAGTCATCTCCCTTAGACTTCAAGAAAGCTTCATTTACAGGACTAAGGATACTTGCTGTTGTTTTAGAGTTCCAATAAGTTTCAGGTTGGATGAGGGTGTATTGGAGTGTGTAATCATCCACTGCCTTAACACCAACAGTTCCAAAATCAGATGATTTTCCTTCAACATAGTCTGCCAGCCCCTTGATAGAGTCTTGCACCAAGTACAAGTTTTCAGCCTTTTTATCAGCCGCATACTTAAGACCAGTCACAAAGTCATGAGCTGTTACATCCGCATACTCTTCTCCTTCAGAAGTGTACCATTTAGCCCCCTGACGGATCTTATAAGTGTAGGTCAAACCATCTTTTGACACAGTCCATGACTCAGCCATAGACGGGATGAGATTGCCATACTGGTCATTTTCCAACAAACCATCAATCAAGTTGGTTGTGATACTAGATGTAGAGTCTCGAGTAGAGGTAATATAATCCAAAGTATCTGGGTTATTGACAAAGATATAAGAGTAAGTCTTGTCAGCATTACTTGATTGAGATGATCCACACGCTGCTAGAGCTAGACCTGCTGTCAAAGCCATAGCTCCAAACAGCATCACTTTTGATTTCTTCATGATTATTCTCCAATTTTACAGTATGCGAAATATTATACACTATTCAAGCAAAAATATAAAGCTTTTTGTACTTTTTTACAAAAATAAAAATCAGTAGACTCGAGTTCCTACTGATTTTTGATAGAATTCGTTTGGATTATGCAGCCAAAACTTTGCGTCCTTTACGACGACGAGCTGCCAATACGCGACGACCGTTTTTAGTTGACATACGGTTACGGAATCCGTGTTTGCGCGCACGACGAAGTTTACTTGGTTGATAAGTACGTTTCACGATGAATACCTCCTCATAGATTTTGTATTCGTTTAGCCGGCTATAAAGTGATCAGTTACTAAACATACTTTACTATTCTATCTGATTCTTTCACTTTTGTCAATAGCTCAAGGCAAATGTTTCCAGCTTTTTAGCCCTTTTTCTGATGTAAGCCCTATCTACGATGCTGTTTCAAGAAACGAGTCATCTTTTCTTGGATTTGGGCTAGTTCATCGACACGAGGAAGGTAAACGATACGGAAGTGGTCTGGTTCCTGCCAGTTGAACCCACGACCATGAACCAAGAGAACCTTTTCCTGTTTCAAGAAATTAAGGACAAACTGCTCATCATCATCGATACGGTACATATTGCGGTCGATTTTCGGGAAGATATAGAGTCCCGCCTTGGGTTTAACAGCAGAGAGACCTGGAATCTCTTGAATAGCATTGTAGATGAAATTTCTTTGCTCATAAATTCGTCCACCAGGAAGGAGTAATTCATCGACTGACTGGTGCCCCCCCAGGGAAGTTTGTACGACTTGTTGGGCCAAAACGTTAGAACAAAGGCGCATATTGGACAGCATATTGAGCCCTTCGATATAGCCCTTGACATGAGTCTTAGGTCCAGACAAGACCATCCAACCCACACGGAAACCAGCAATACGGTGGGATTTTGATAGACCATTCATGCTAACACAGAAGACATCTGGTGCCAAGCTCGCCACAGGCGTATGCACATGTCCATCCATGACCATGCGGTCGTAAATTTCATCCGCAAAGATAATCAAATCATTTTGACGGGCAATCTCAATAATCTCCAACAAGAGTTCCTTAGGATAAAGGGCTCCAGTTGGGTTGTTTGGATTGATAAGGACGATTGCCTTGGTATTGGAAGTAATTTTTGACTTGATATCGTCAATATCTGGGTACCATTCTGCAGCTTCATCACAGATATAGTGAACAGCATTTCCTCCAGCTAGACTGACAGCGGCCGTCCAGAGAGGATAGTCTGGCATTGGAACTAAGACTTCATCCCCATTGTCCAAAAGCCCCTGCATAGACATGACAATCAGCTCACTGACACCATTTCCAAGGTAGATATCATCAATATCTACGTTTGGGAATTTCTTCAATTGGCAATACTGCATGATGGCCTTACGGGCTGAGAAAATCCCTTTGGAGTCAGAGTAACCTTCACTATCACGCGCATTCATAATCAAGTCATGAATGACTTCGTCTGGCGCTGTAAAACCAAATTCTGCTGGATTTCCTGTATTCAGACGTAAAATCTTTTCTCCGTTTGCTCGCATCCGCATGGCTTCTTCCAAAACAGGGCCACGGATATCATAAGCAACATGCTCTAACTTACTAGACTTGTTATATTCTTTCATCTTGTTTCCTCAATTCTTCAGGATAGTAACATTATACCACTAGAAAGAGAATGCGACAAGTTTACTGAAATATGTTACTAGGTTCATATAGAAGAAAAACCTCACTAAAAGCGAGGTCAAGACAGTGGAGATAGCAGGTGTTTTGCAAAGACACATCACATACCAAAAGATAAACCTAGAAAAAGCAAGCCTAAAAAGGAATCATAGAGAAAATTGAACATGATGAAAAGCCACCATATCATCAAGTAATCCCAACGACCACTTCGTTTTGCAACCAGGAATAATAGCAAATGGTAGAGTAAGTGAAAGACTAAAAAGCCAACAAAACCTGGATAGAGAAGCGGAATCAACCTATCTAATTGCCAAATCATGATAACTTCTACCAAGACTGAAACTAGGATGATTCCATAATAAAGGAAATTTGATTTTTGAAAAGCGTTTTTCATCATTCTCCCTCCCTTCACTTGTTTCCTGTTATCCTTTCTTTTATTTTATCATATATTTATATAGATTTTAAGCGCTAACATTCTTTCGAAAAATACTTTTTTTGCTTTACTTCTATAGTAAAAAGGTTTACAATTATAGTAAGAAAATTTCAGGAGGTTTCATTATGGCACAACGTTACCAAAATATCATGGTCGCAATCGATGGTTCTAAAGAAGCGGACTTGGCTTTTGTCAAGGGAGTTCATTCTGCTCTACGAAACGACGCTAAACTCACCATCGCACATGTCATTGACACACGCGCTCTCCAAAGCGTATCCACCTTTGATGCTGAAGTTTACGAAGAACTCCAAGTCGACGCTGAAAGTCTGATGAAAGAGTACGAAAAACGTGCTAAAGATGCTGGTGTGGCAGATGTTCATATCGTCATTGAAATGGGAAATCCAAAGACCCTACTGGCACGTACTATTCCCGATGCTGAAGAAGTGGACCTCATCCTCGTTGGCGCAACTGGTCTCAACGCCTTTGAACGCCTCTTGGTCGGCTCTTCATCTGAATACATCCTCCGCCATGCTAAGGTCGATTTGCTGGTTGTGAGAGAACAAGAAAAGACCTTATAATCACGAAGAAAAGGAGCTCAGCGCTCCTTTTTGTTTACTGTTTATTTCTCTCTTTATGGCGTTCATAAGCCTTGAGCTGACGCTGCAGTTCCTTTTTAATAGCAGGTTCTGGAGCATATTTTTCTTCCCAATCATCTGGCTTTAAGATTTTGTGGGTCACTGGATCAAAATGAGCCTTGCCATCTGGGAAAATTTTCCCCATATTGGCCTGATGGACAATATCAAAAATACGTTCTGGGTCCACCCCCATCAAGACAAAACTACCGTAGGTAAAGTAAAGCGTGTCAATCAAAGCATCCACTTGCCCCACCAAATCTTCCTGGGCTGGCGTCTTCTTGGCCACTTTATCTGCTGCCTTATCAAGAGCTTGATGAAGTTGTGATAGAGCTTGAGCAAAGTCCTCTTCAGAAGGACTGGCAGCTCGAACAAACTCCACCAATTCTTCTATTTTAAAGCCAGCCCTGTGGGTTGCACCTTCTAAATCCCAAGCTCGAGGTTCTTCTTGGGTTCGTTCGTCCATCATGTGGTGGAAGGTCTTGACCTTATTGAAATGATAGTCACGGCTGACAAAGACTTTTTCTGAGGCCAGAACACCAAAATGTTCCAAGGCCTTGTGGATTCCGTCTTGCTGATTGCTGGTGGTGATGTGTTTAGCAACTTCCTTGACACTGCTACTACCATTTCCCATAGCGACCGACATACCAACACCAGCCAGCATTTCTAGGTCGTTATCTGAGTCACCAAAGGCCATGACTTGGTTGAGGTCAAAACCATATTCTTTCCCAACTCGACGAATACCTTCCAATTTAGAATTTCCTTGATTAATGACATCCGCAGCAAAAGGATTGCTACGTGTCAATTTCAAGTCTTCAAAATCAGCCGCTGCCTTCTCAGATTCCTCTGGTGTCATCAGCATCAAAACTTGGTAGATAGGCTGATTCATCAGATGAAGCAGGTCTTCTTCCTTTTGGGGAACAACCTTGCTGACCATACGATTAAAGGAATGACTCACTGTCCGAGTTAAAACAGAGGGAACGAAGCGACTGATTCGTTGAGAAAAAGAACCCAGACCAAAGGACATGATTTTGGAACCCAACATGTCATCCTTAGTCCCTAGGGCAATCTCCTTACCCTCTTTTTTAGCATAAGTAATGAGCTGGCGCAAATGTAACTTGGAAATTGGGCTCGTGAACAAGACTCTGTCTTTATTAAAGATATACTGGCCATTGTAGGTTACCGCAAAGTCCAGGTCCAAATCGTCCATCAATTCCTTAACAAAAAAAGGTCCTCGTCCTGTCGCTACACCGACAAGCACCCCTTGTTCTTTGACGATTTTAATCGCGTCCTTAGTGGATTTCAAAACACTCTTGCGATCGTTGACCAAGGTTCCATCGATATCAAAAAAAACAGCTTTGACTTCCATCCTATCCCAATCTCCCCTTTTGTGATACAATGATTATACCACATTTCAGAAAGAGTGAGTAAATCATGCCTAAGAAAATCCTTGTTTTACATACAGGTGGGACTATTTCCATGCAGGCCGATGCTTCTGGCGCTGTTGTGACTAGTTCAGATAATCCCATGAACCATGTGTCCAACCCACTTGAAGGAATCCAAGTCCACGCCTTGGACTTTTTTAACCTACCAAGCCCCCATATCAAACCCAAGCATATGCTGGCCCTCTACCAAAAAATTAAGGAGGAAGCTGCTAACTACGATGGGGTGGTGATCACACACGGAACCGATACTTTAGAGGAAACAGCTTATTTCCTTGATACCATGGAAGTTCCCCATATGCCTATCGTTCTAACAGGTGCCATGCGCAGCTCCAATGAACTCGGCAGTGACGGTGTTTATAACTATCTGAGTGCTTTAAGAGTGGCTAGCGATGACAAGGCTGCTGACAAAGGAGTTTTAGTCGTTATGAACGATGAAATCCATGCCGCCAAGTATGTTACCAAAACACATACGACCAATGTCAGTACCTTCCAGACTCCAACACATGGCCCCCTTGGTCTCATCATGAAACAGGAAATTCTCTACTTTAAAACAGCTGAACCCCGCGTCCGCTTTGACCTTGATCACATACAAGGCTTGGTTCCTATCATCTCTGCTTATGCTGGTATGACAGATGAGCTGATTGATATGCTAGATTTGGAACAATTGGATGGTTTGATTATCCAAGCCTTCGGAGCTGGTAATATCCCAAAAGAAACGGCTCAAAAATTAGAAAGCCTTCTGCAAAAAGGAATCCCAGTCGCCCTTGTTTCACGATGCTTTAACGGTATAGCAGAACCTGTTTATGCCTACCAAGGTGGAGGCGTGCAGTTGCAAAAATCTGGTGTCTTCTTTGTTAAAGAACTCAACGCCCAAAAAGCTCGCTTGAAACTCCTTATCGCCCTCAATGCTGGACTAAAAGGACAAGCTTTGAAAGACTATATGGAAGGCTAATACTCTTCGAAAATCTCTTCAAACCACGTCAGCTTCCATCTGCAACCTCAAAGCAGTGTGTTGCGCAGCCTTTAACCAACCGCCTAGTCCGCTCTGTGGTATTCATTACTCAACATCTCTTGTTTAAGAGCACAAAATCAGGAAATCTTCACGATTCCCTGATTTTTTTCTATTTCCGTTTTCGTGTTGAACGACGTTCTGTCAAACCATGAGGCAAGAGAACTTCACGTTCTTCCAACTCTTCCTTGTGCATAATCTTAGTCAACATACGCATACTAATGGCACCAAGGTCATAAAGAGGTTGGGCGATAGTGGTCAAGTTTGGACGGGTAAAGCGTGCAATTTGCGAATCATCACTAGTAATGATCTCAAATTCTTCTGGTACTGACACACCTTTATCAGCCAAACCATTCAAGACTCCTGCTGCCAACTCATCACCTGTCACAACTGCTGCAGTTGCATTTGATGAAATCAAACGCTCTGCTAAGGCGTAACCATCATCATAACTATATTTAGATTCAAATACCAAACCCTCACTATAAGCGATTCCTGCTTTTTTCAAGGCTTCCTTGTAGCCAACTAAACGAACCTTACCATTGATGTCATCCACTAGCGGACCGCTAACGAAAGCAATACGTTCATTTTCTTTAGCAAGGTAACTCACTGCATCAATCGTTGCTTGCTTATAATCAATATTGACACTTGGAAGCTGATGTTCTACATCCACAGTTCCTGCGAGAACAATCGGAGTACGTGAACGCGAAAATTCTGAGCGAATTTTATCTGTCAAGTGATAACCCATAAAGATAATGCCATCTACCTGCTTTGAAAAGAGGGTATTAACAACAGAAACTTCTTTCTCGTTATCTTCATCGCTATTAGCTAGGACAATATTGTACTTGTACATTTCTGCAATATCATCAATCCCCTTGGCCAAACTCGAAAAATAACCATTGGTAATATTTGGAATCACGACACCGACAGTGGTTGTCTTTTTACTTGCAAGACCACGCGCAACTGCATTTGGACGATAATCCAAACGATCAATTACCTCTAGCACTTTTTTACGGGTATTCTCTTTTACATTTTTATTGCCATTGACCACACGGCTGACCGTCGCCATGGAAACTCCAGCTTCACGGGCGACATCATAAATCGTTACTGTATCATCTGTATTCATTCCATTTCCTTTCTATATCATACCTCACGAGACTCCAAAAAAAGAGACGGTATGAAAATTTCGTTTTCATGATTCTACTTATTCCATTTTATCACTATTTGTAAACACTTTCAAGTATTTTTTGAAGATTGTTTGAAAAAAATTTCATAGAAAGCTATGTTTATGAAGAAAAAATTACCTTTTCTTGATTTTTAATCCTATTTGCTGTATGATAAGGGAAAAGAAAGGGGGAAGAAATATGGCTTTTACCAATACCCACATGCGGTCTGCTAGCTTTGGCATTGTTACCAGTTTGCCTGATGACGTTATTGACTCTTTTTGGTATATCATCGACCACTTCTTAAAAAATGTCTTTGAATTGGAGGAGGAACTCGAGTTTCAATTGCTTAATAACCAAGGAAAAATTACCTTCCACTTTTCAAGTCAACATCTCCCTACAGCTATTGATTTTGACTTTAACCACCCTTTCGACCCTCTTTATCCCCCGAGAGTCCTAGTTTTAGATATGGACGGTAGAGAGACTATCCTCCTCCCAGAAGAAAATGACCTATTTTAAAAACTCTAGCCTTCAGTTGCAAGTGACTGAAAACTAGAGTTTTTTCTATTTTTTCAAAGCATTATACAAGTTACGGACAGGTTGCTTTAATGTCGGATGGATAAAATGAGGCGCAATTTCCTGTAAGGATTCAAGGACAAAAAGGCGTTCCGCTATGTAAGGATGAGGCAAGATGAGGTCGTCTGTATAAAGAATCTGATCCTCTACAAAGAGCAAGTCCAAATCAATCAAACGAGGTCCCCAATGTACTTCTCTCACCCGTCCCATCTCTGACTCAATGGCTAACAAGCTCTCTAATAGAACTGGGGCGAGCAACCAGGTTTCTACTTCAACCACTTGATTAGCAAAGCTATCCTGCTCCACACCACCCCAAGGCTCCGTCGCCAAGACACTGGACTCTTTGAGAATATGGATACCTCGATTTCGCATTTTCTCAATGGCTTGTTTCAAGTTTGCTTGTTTATCTCCCATATTGCTTCCTAGGGCGATAAAGGCTCGTTGCTTGCGGCGATGAATGGTTACCGAGCAAGTATCTAGTGGCAAATGCACTGGCGCCCAAGGTTTTTTCAGTTCCAGCTTTATTTCTTGGACAAGAGGATAGGCCTCAAAAGTACGTTCTACCAGTTTGTAGGCTACCGTTTCAATCAAGTCCTCAGTGGTTTCCTGAAACCAAGTCGTCCACTGCTGACACAGTTCTCCATAATGGACAGAAGCCGTTAAATCCAAGTCTGTCGCCGCCTTGGTCATATCATAGGATAGGATTGCGGAAATAACAAACTTCTGCCCCAATTCTTTCTCACTAGGAAAAAGACCATGGTAGGCAAAAATTTCCAAATCTTTAATCTGCAGTTGATCCATAATGATTCCTTTCTAGAAAAATCCGCCCAAAGCGGATTCTTTTTATAGTCCCATTAAACGATAAGCCTGATCTCGGAGGTCCTTATCTGTTTCAAATAGACCACGAGCTACTGTCGTCAAGGTTGCAGTGCCTGGTTTTCTGACACCACGCATACTCATACACATATGTTCTGCCTCAATGACAACAAAGGCTCCCTTAGCTCCTAGATAGTCCATCAAGGCATCGGCCACTTCGATATTCAATCGTTCTTGGATTTGTGGCTTTTTCGAATAAACTTCAACCGTACGGGCAAGTTTGGACAAACCTGCCACACGACCATCTGGAATGTAGGCTATGTGTGCTCTACCATAAAATGGCAAGAAGTGGTGTTCACACATGGTATGGAAAAAGATATCCTTTTCTACCACCATATTATCGTCAATAATCTCAAAGGATTTTGACAAATGTTCCTCCGCTGTTTGACCAAGACCTGAAAAAATCTCTTGGTACATACGAGCGACACGAGCAGGTGTTTCCTGCAAGCCCTCGCGATTAACGTCTTCTCCTACAGCCTCGATAATCATTTTTACAGCTGCTTCAATCTTTTGTGTATCCATTCTCGTTTTTCCTCTCCATCAGATAGGCTCTCACTTGGCTCGAGAAATACAAGGAACCTGTGACAATCCTAACTGTTTTTTTCTCTTCTTTTTTATCTGTCAATTTCTGCTCTAGAAAATCCTGCCAACCTTGGTAGTTGAGATTTCTAGACTTAGCCGCCTCTTCCAGCACGCTTTCATCAGTCGCCCGACTATCGTCAAAATGTGTTAGAGTTAGCTCGGTATCTGGCATGGCCCCCAGCAAGTCCAACATATCCTCCAAGGCCTTGGTTTTGATGCAAGTAAAGAGGATTTCCTTACGATAATCCGCAAAGCGTTCTTGCAAGGTTGCCAATAAGGCCTTGATCGCATGGGGATTGTGGGCTCCATCCAAAATCATCAGGGGGTCTCTCGACACAACTTCCAAACGCCCTGGCCAACTTGTTTCTTCCAAGGCTTGACCAAGCAGGTCATTGCTTGCTAGCTCTCGACCATGTTCTTGACAAAAAGTATCAAGTAAAGCTATGGCCATCCCAGCATTCTCTATCTGGTGCAAGCCAAGCAGGCCAGTTTGGAAGCGACCTTGCCTGACAACACTTGTATAGTCAAAGACTTCGCCTGTAACCACACTCTTTTGATGGCTGACCTGATAATCTGTCCCGTAGGCAAGTCTCGGCGCATCTTTCCCTTCCGCAATGCGGTCAATCACAGCCAAAGCTTCTGGAGCGATACGACCTGTTATCAAGGGAATACCTTGTTTGATAATACCAGCTTTCTGCTCTGCTATGGCTTCCAAGGTATCACCAAGTAGGGCCACATGGTCCAAGCCAATAGTCGTAATTCCTGTCAAAATGGGCTGACAGACATTGGTACTATCTAAAAGTCCACCCATACCGACTTCCATGATAGCCACTTCTACTTGCTCTGCGGCAAAGTAGTCATAGGCCAGGGCTGTGATAATCTCAAACTCGGTTGTACCCTGTAAATTGGCGACCGCTTCTCCCTCCAGCAAAGACTGATAGTCTGCCATGAGGGCTTCTAGCCTAGCCTCTGGAATGGATTCCCCATTGATGCTAATCTGGTCTGTGTAATGAATGAGATAGGGCGAGCTGAACACCCCAACTCTCAGCCCTAGCTTTTCCAGCATATTCTTCAAAAAAGCAATGGTCGAACCCTTGCCGTTAGTCCCTCCGATATGGATGACCTTGAGTTTGAGATGGGGATTTCCACGCAAGGCTAACAGTTCCACCATTCGTTCCAAGCCAAAATGCGGTTGATCCGTCCGGTAGTTAGCAATCCACTGATTGTTTTCAATTTCTTTCATCTTATTTATATTGTTTTAAATCTAGATTTTCCGCTTCATCAGCCAATCGAATGGCTGATGCAATTTCAACTGCCATCTTGTGACTGGCTACGTCATGCACGCGCACCACTTCTACACCCTGTCTTGCAGCGATACTGGTTACATGAGCCGAAGCCGTATCTCGATTGCGGAAACCAAGTTCTGTCTCAGGATTGACTTCAAAACCATTTTCTTCAAGAATATTGATGACAAACCGCTTACGCGACACTCCAAGAAAGATTGGATAGCCCTTCTGATGTAGTTTATCCAAATCCCGTAAAAGAAGCAAATTTTCTTTCTTGGTCAGACCAAAGCCAATTCCTAGATCCAACAGGATATTTTCTTGTGCAATTCCAGCTTGATTTGCTCTCGCTAGTGCACGTTCAAAGAAAGTCTCCATCAAGTCTTCGATTGGCAATTTTTCAAAGTTAGCTAACTCTTCCTCTGTAAAAGCTTGTCCAAAACCAAAATGAGGAAAGATGAGCGAGCTAGGATGCTGAGGTCGAGCCATAACTGGATTAAACATGATGACCACTTTCGCACCAGCCTTAGCAACCACCTCCGCCATTTTCTCATCACCCATAAGACCAGTGATATCATTAACTAGATTGGCACCAGCAGCCAAAGCAGCTTCTGCTACCTGACTCTTCCAAGTATCAATAGAGATGAGGACATCACTTTCCTTGCGAATCGCTTTAATCACTGGAACAACACGCTGGATTTCCTCTTCTATCTCAACATAGCTATAGCTACTTCCCGGCCGAGTCGATTCTCCGCCGATATCTAGCATACTAGCCCCTTCTGCTATCAATTTACGAGCCTGCTGGAGTGCCTGCTCAAGAGCAAAAAATTGACCACCATCCGAAAAGGAATCTGGGGTTACATTGATAATTCCGCAAATAGCTGTCTTTGCATGATTTACTTTAGTTGACATATCGGTCACTCCCTCAAGGCTTTTCACCATATTATTTCTCTATTTTACCATAAAAAGAAAAAGATGGACACTATTGCATTCATCTTTTTTCCCAATAGAAACAAGTAAGCAATTGTCAAAAATCTTAAACAGAAATCCCTAATGTCCGACTCATGATCACCACAAGAGCCAACAAACAGAAAGCAACCCCATTCACAATCATGTGAAGTAAGATAGACATTTCCAAACGTTGGGTTTTATAAACTGTCCAAGTTAGCACAGTTGACATTCCTCCATAGATAAGAAGAGAAGGTAGATTTGTCGGTAAATGAAGCAAGGCAAAGATAATAGCACCGACTATATAACCCACATTTTCTTTACCACGAAAGAGTTTTTTAGGAATCACTCCTCGACATAAAATCTCCTCACAAATAGGAGCTATTAGAACCAGTAAGAAAAAACTGGAAATTAAGGAACTATTCTGGACCAAATCATTAATATTTGATTGATTGCTGGTTGTTGTTTCATTCATCAAACGCAGTAAGACCACACCAAGAATATTAAAGGCAAGAATCACTAGATAGCTTAAGGCCAATCTAGCCAAATCCTTAACCTTGAAAAACGATAAACCAAAACTAGCCAACTGTGTTTTCCTAGCACCTATTATAAATACAGTTAAAACCACAAGAGATAAGGTCCCTACTAATAGTCCAGTTTGAAGCAGTGGAAATTTTCTGCTAGTTAGAAAAGTTGCTAGAGCTAAAGGAAACTGAGAAAACAAAAGCCCTACTAGAAAGATTATTAACCACTTCCCCCTGTTTAATACTTCATCCCAAATATTCTTTTTTATCATCAATTATACTCCTACCATTCAATCAAAATCACCTACCTAGTTTGAAGCAATTTTCAAGTAACTATAATATAAAAAGGGGAGAACCCCTTTTTATATTATAGCATTTATAGTGCCATACTGATGTAGTTAAGGATAAACAAGGCATCCAAAATCCAAATCATGACATGAACATCTTTAGCTTGACCTTTGACAAGCTTAGTCAAAGTGTAAGTCAAGAAACCAACTGCAATCCCTTGAGTGATAGAGTAGCTGAATCCCATAAAGATAGATGTGAAGAAAGCAGGAACCGCTTCAGACATATCGTCCCAATGGATATTTTTCAAGCTAGCCAACATCATAATCCCAACGATAATCAAGATTGGAGCTGTAGCAGCTGTTGGTACAATCGCTAGAAGTGGGCTAAAGAAGCTTGAGATCGCAAAACAGATAGCTACAACCAAAGCTGTCAAACCAGTACGTCCACCTGCACCGATACCAGCAGCAGACTCAACATAAGTCGTTACGTTCGAAGTACCAGCGATGGCACCAATTGAAGTACCAATCAAGTCAGAGTAAAGAGCCTTGTCCAACTTAGCTGATTGGTGATTTTCACCATTTGTCGCTACGATACCAACTTTTTCACCTGTACCGATCAAGGTACCAATTGTATCAAAAATATCTGTCAATGAAAAGGCAAGAATAGCCATCAGAGTTTCAGGCAAGCGAGCTGTATCTGAAATCAAAGCTCCCAAACCTTCTGAACCAAGAGCTGCACCAAAGATTGTCTTCAAATCTTTAAAAGCTGCACCAACATGGTTATTAGCAAAATCGATGCTTGACAAATCTACCAAACCAACTGCAATAGCAAGAACAGTTGTTGTCAAGATAGAGAGGAGAATTCCCCCTTTAATTCCTTTGATGACAAAGAAAATTGTGATAGCGAGTCCTGCAAGAGCCACCAAAACAGCTGGATTATTAAAGCTGACCAATCCTGGAACTGCTGAAGAGTTTGCTGCAATCGTTGCTTGAGCTTTGTCAGCCCCTTCTCCTATAGCAGTATAGTTTCCTGGATCAATCGTGAATTTCAAAAGTCCAGCATTCTTAATCCCCACGTAGGCAAGGAAGACACCAATACCGGCTGAAATAGCTGAGCGAAGGGCATTTGGAATCGATTCAATGATCATTTTACGAACATTTGTCAAGGTAATAATCAATGAAATAATCCCACAGATGAAGACCATAGCTAGGGCTTCTTGCCAAGAATAACCAAGTCCAAATACGACCGTAAAGGTAAAGAAGGCATTGAGTCCCATACCTGGCGCTTGGGCATAAGGTAAGTTGGCGTAGAAAGCCATCATCAAGGTACCCGCTACTGCACCAATAATCGTTGCTAGGAAGACACCCTGAGCAGGCATTCCTGTTTGTGAAAGCATTTGTGGGTTTACAAAGAGAATATAGCTCATTGCAAAGAAAGTCGTTAAACCAGCGAGAACCTCTGTACGAACGTCTGTACCGTTCTCTTTTAGTTTAAATAATTTGTCCATTATCAATCTCCTTTTAATTTTTACGAACAATAATAGAATTATATCATTTATCATTCACTTTTTCAATATCTTTGTTTGATTTATTTAAGAATTTGATGAAATTTCTTTTTTTGTTTCGAATCTGCTTTTCTGCCTGCTTTCTGTTATAATAGTAGACATCTTATCTGAAAAGACACTAGAAAGGTCCCTATGACGAAAAAAATTATTGCAGTTGACCTGGATGGAACCCTGCTCAACTCAGACAGTCAAATTTCTGACTTTACCAAAGAAACCATAAAAAAAGTTGCTGAAAAAGGCCATCAAGTTATTATTACGACAGGGCGCCCTTACCGCATGTCAAAAGATTTTTACCATGAACTAGGCTTAGACACTCCTATGATTAATTTCAACGGCTCCCTTACTCATTTACCAGACCAAGTTTGGGATTTTGAAAAGTGTTTGACGGTAGACAAAAAATATCTTTTAGATATGGTTCGACGTTCAGAGGACATTCAAGCCGATTTTATCGCTGGAGAATATCGTAAAAAATTCTACATTACAAATCCTAATGAAGAAATTGCCAATCCCAAACTATTTGGTGTAGAAGCTTTCCAGCCTGAAGATCAACTCCAGCCTGAATTGGTGACCAAGGATCCTAACTGTATTCTGTTACAGACCAGAGCCAGTGACAAATATGCCTTGGCAAAAGAAATGAACGCCTTCTACCAGCATCAACTGTCTATCAATACCTGGGGAGGTCCGCTCAATATCCTTGAGTGTACCCCAAAAGGTGTCAACAAGGCCTTCGCCTTGGACTACTTGCTCAAGGTAATGAACCGTGACAAAAAAGATTTGATTGCTTTTGGAGATGAGCACAATGATACCGAAATGCTCGCTTTTTCTGGGAAGGGCTATGCCATGAAAAATGCCAATCCAGAGCTACTCCCCTATGCAGATGAACAAATTTCCCTGACCAATGACCAAGATGGAGTTGCCAAAACCCTGCAAGACTTATTCTTATAGTCCTTACTGACCAGCTTGCAAGCTGGTCTTTGTGCTCTTTTCACAGTCTCATCAACCAGTTAATCGATTGTTCTACTTTTTGCCTCCAAAACCTTGGAAAAGGCTTTCTTTTGTGATATAATTCACATATAAATACAAGAGAGCTCGTTACACTCGACTCTGTTGACACAAAATCAATCCAGTCCCGTTGTCCCTGTTCTCGGTCAATATAAAGGAGGATAGCTATGAAAGCTGTTGTTGTAAATCCAGAAAGCACTGGTGTTGCTGTTGAAGAAAAAGTACTCCGTCCACTTGAAACTGGGGAAGCACTTGTAGAAATTGAATACTGTGGTGTTTGCCACACTGACCTCCACGTTGCTCATGGTGACTTTGGTCAAGTACCAGGACGTGTTCTTGGCCACGAAGGTGTTGGTATCGTTAAAGAAATTGCCCCAGATGTAAAAAGCCTTAAAGTCGGCGACCGCGTCAGCGTTGCTTGGTTCTTTGAAGGATGTGGCACTTGCGAATACTGTACAACTGGTCGCGAAACTCTTTGCCGTACAGTGAAAAATGCCGGCTACTCAGTAGACGGTGGTATGGCTGAACAATGTATCGTAACTGCTGACTATGCTGTCAAAGTTCCTGACGGACTTGATCCAGCCCAAGCTTCTTCTATCACATGTGCTGGCGTAACAACCTATAAAGCTATTAAAGAAGCAAAAGTTGAACCAGGTCAATGGGTTGTTCTTTACGGTGCTGGTGGACTTGGTAACCTAGCTGTTCAATACGCTAAAAAAGTATTCAATGCTCATGTCATCGCAGTTGATATCAACAACGACAAACTTGCCCTTGCAAAGGAAGTCGGTGCTGATGTCGTTATTAACGGCCTAGAAGTTGATGATGTACCAGGACTCATCAGAGAAAAAACTGATGGAGGAGCTCATTCAGCTGTCGTAACTGCTGTATCTAAAGTTGCCTTCAACCAGGCTGTTGACTCCGTTCGTGCTGGTGGTCGCGTCGTCGCTGTCGGTCTTCCTTCTGAAATGATGGAACTCAGCATCGTTAAAACAGTCCTCGATGGAATCCAAGTCATCGGTTCTCTTGTAGGAACTCGTAAAGACTTGGAAGAAGCCTTCCAATTCGGTGCAGAAGGTTTAGTAGTTCCAGTTGTTCAAAAACGTCCAATAGAAGATGCCGTAGCCATTTTCGACGAAATGGAAAAAGGGCAAATCCAAGGACGTATGGTACTCGACTTCACCCACTAATCTAATAGAAACCTATTTTAAAAGTTGGAAGCTTCTTCCAACTTTTTTATATTAAATTTTTAAATAAGGATTCAAAAAAACTTCTCTAAAACTCAATATATCAATATTTTTAGATGTAATCTTTTTAATTATTTTATGATAAATAGTTGATTTTTAGATGAAAACGGTTTATACTTAAAAAGTCTTAAAGTTTTCTTAAACGAAAACTAAAACAAAAAAGGAGGAATGACAATAATGAGTATCGGAATCATTATTGCGAGCCACGGCGAATTTGCTGCGGGTATTCATCAGTCAGGATCTATGATCTTTGGTGAACAAGAAAAGGTTCTAGTTGTAACCTTTATGCCAAATGAAGGTCCTGATGATTTATACGCTAAGTTTAATAACGCTGTTGCTGCATTTGACGCAGAAGATGAGGTTCTAGTTTTGGCTGACCTTTGGAGTGGATCTCCATTCAACCAAGCTAGTCGCGTGATGGGAGAAAATCCTGAACGTAAGTTTGCCATCATCACAGGACTGAATTTACCGATGTTGATTCAAGCCTATACAGAGCGCCTCATGGACGCTGCTGCAGGTGTAGAAAAAGTCGCTGCGAATATTATTAAAGAAGCCAAAGATGGCATCAAAGCTCTTCCAGAAGAGCTAAACCCAGTTGAGGAAGTAGCAAGCGCTGCAGCTGCTCCAGTTGCCCAAGCTGCTATCCCAGAAGGAACTGTTATCGGAGACGGTAAACTCAAAATCAATCTTGCCCGTCTTGACACACGTCTACTTCACGGTCAGGTTGCAACTGCTTGGACTCCAGATTCAAAAGCAAATCGTATCATCGTTGCTTCAGATAACGTAGCTAAAGACGACCTTCGTAAAGAATTGATTAAACAAGCAGCTCCAGGTAAAGTGAAAGCAAACGTTGTTCCTATCCAAAAACTGATTGAGGTTGCAAAAGATCCTCGCTTCGGAGAAACACATGCCCTTATCTTGTTTGAAACACCTCAAGATGCCCTTCGTGCTATCGAAGGTGGCGTGCCAATCAAAACTCTTAATGTTGGATCAATGGCTCACTCAACAGGTAAGACAATGGTTAACAACGTTTTGTCTATGGATAAAGAAGACGTTGCTACATTTGAAAAAATGCGTGACCTTGGTGTTGAATTTGATGTCCGTAAAGTACCAAACGACACCAAAAAAGATTTGTTTGACTTGATTAACAAAGCAAACGTGCAATAATCGATTTTATGAAAGGATTTTAAAGATGTCTATTATTTCTATGGTTTTAGTAGTCGTTGTAGCCTTCCTAGCAGGTCTTGAAGGTATCCTCGACCAGTTCCAATTCCATCAACCAATCGTAGCTTGTACCCTTATCGGTCTTGTTACCGGTAACCTTGAAGCAGGGATCATCCTTGGTGGTTCTCTTCAAATGATCGCCCTTGGTTGGGCTAACATCGGAGCTGCCGTAGCTCCTGACGCTGCTCTTGCTTCTGTTGCTGCTGCCATTATCATGGTTCTTGGTGGCGACTTTACTAAGACAGGTATCGGTGTTGCCCAAGCGGTTGCTATCCCTCTTGCAGTTGCTGGTCTATTCTTGACTATGATTGTCCGTACACTCTCTGTCGGATTGGTTCACACTGCTGATGCTTCTGCTAAAAAAGGTGACTTCAAAGCAGTTGAACGTGCTCACTTTGTCGCACTTCTTCTTCAAGGTCTTCGTATTGCAGTCCCTGCAGCACTCCTTCTAATGGTACCAACTGAAACAGTACAAAGCATTCTAAATGCTATGCCTGATTGGCTCAAAGATGGTATGGCTATCGGTGGTGGTATGGTTGTTGCCGTTGGTTACGCTATGGTTATCAACATGATGGCAACTCGTGAAGTATGGCCATTCTTCGCTATCGGTTTCGTTCTCGCTGCCGTGTCAGATATTACTCTAATCGGATTTGGTGCTATCGGTGTTGCTATCGCTCTTATCTACCTTCACCTTTCTAAAACTGGTGGAAATGGTGGCGGAGGAGCTACAACCTCTAACGACCCAATCGGCGATATCCTAGAAGACTACTAAGATAAGAAAGGACTGAAAACATCATGACTGAAAAACTTCAATTAACTAAATCAGATCGTAAAAAAGTTTGGTGGCGTTCAACTTTCTTACAAGGTTCTTGGAACTATGAACGTATGCAAAACTTGGGTTGGGCTTACTCATTAATTCCAGCTCTTAAAAAACTCTACACTAAAAAAGAAGATCAAATCGCTGCTCTTGAACGCCATCTTGAGTTCTTCAACACTCACCCATACGTAGCCGCTCCAATCATGGGGGTTACTCTTGCACTTGAAGAAGAACGTGCTAACGGTGTGGAAATCGATGACGCTGCTATCCAAGGGGTTAAAATCGGTATGATGGGACCTCTTGCTGGTATCGGTGACCCAGTATTCTGGTTTACAGTACGCCCAATCCTTGGATCACTCGGTGCTTCACTTGCCCTTACTGGCAATATCTTAGGTCCAATCCTCTTCTTCGTTCTTTGGAACTTGATTCGTATGTCATTCTTGTGGTATACACAAGAGATTGGATACAAGGCTGGATCAGAAATCACTAAAGATATGTCTGGCGGTATCCTCCAAGATATCACTAAAGGTGCTTCTATCCTTGGTATGTTCATTCTTGCTGTCCTTGTTCAACGTTGGGTAAATATTAAATTTGCTTTCGATGTTGCCAAAGTTCAACTAGATGAAAAGGCTTATATCCATTGGGATAAATTGCCAGAAGGATCTAAAGGTATCCAAGAAGCATTCGCACAAGTAGGACAAGGATTATCTCAAACACCTGAAAAAGTTACTACTTTCCAACAAAACTTGGATATGTTGATTCCTGGACTATCAGGACTACTCCTTACTTTCCTTTGCATGTACTTGCTTAAGAAAAAAGTATCTCCAATCACTATTATCCTTGCACTCTTCGCAGTGGGTATTGTGGCACATGTTCTTCACATCATGTAATCAAGCAACTTAAAAGGAATCAGGTTCTAAAATCTGATTCCTTTTTTCTATGCTTTTATTCAGCCAAAGCTCCCATTGGATCCCATGGTGCGAGTACAATTGGTTCTGCTCCATAGGCAGCTTGTTCTTCTACTGTCAGCAATTCCTTACGGACAACGATTTGGTATGTGTATTCGTCCATCCAAACGTCTGAAGCAACAAAGTAACCATCTGCACCAACCTTGTCTCCCCAAGAGTTTTCAACCTTCCACTTGGTTGACTTGCCATTTTCATCCAAGTCAACACCTGTCAAAACCATGGCGTGGGTCATCAAGCTTTCGCTGTAGTCCAAACGTCCAGCCTTGTCTTGAGTGAGTTTAATGTCCATGCTTGATTCAAAGTCATAAACATCTGTCGCAAGAATTCCAGCTTTACGGTTGCTGAGCTGACCGACATCAGAACCAAACCAAACAGTCTCACCGGCTTGCATTTGAGCAATCGCCAATTCTTTCAAGCGTTCCATTGGAACGTTGATGTAGCGAACTGCACGGCTACCAACCACATTCCCCAACATCTCAACTGTGTAAGATTTACCGTAAGGCTTGTCAGCAGTTGGAGCATTAATAACAGAAACATAGTCTTCTAGAGGAAGGTCAACATATTTCTTGTAAAACTCTTGTGGTGTAATGCCCTTTTCACTTTGGTAGTTATCATCCTTGTCACGATAAGCAAAGTCAAATTTACGTGGTGGAAGTCCTAAAGACATAGCAAGGAAGTTAAAGATTTCTTGCAAGAGGTCTTCTTTCTTAGCTTGAACAGTCGCTTGGTCCGCACCAGAAGCGAGCAAGTCACGCAAGATTTGAGCATCTTGACGAAGCAATTTGTTAAGAATCGCATTTAGCTCACGACTGCTACTAGATGAAACAGACTCAGGGTAAACTGACTTAGGCACGACACCGTATTTCTCAAAGAGAGAAACGACCATATCCCATTGACCACCATCTTGTTGAGGTGTTTGGAGTAAGAAGCTAACCTTGCGGCTAGTCAATTCTTGGTCTGAAGTCGCAATGACTTGCTCCAAGAACCAGTTTGATTTCTCATACTTGTCCCAGAAGAAGGTGTGGGCCTGTGATAACTCAAAATTTTCTAGTTTGTATTGTGAGATGAGCTTGTGGCGGAAAGTGTTGAGAGCTGCAAACATCCAGCAACGACCAGACGCTTTCTGGTTGGTTACCTTGTCCTTGGTCAAATCCAACGAGAAAACAGGTGTGTTATCTACATGGCTTTGGCGACGTTCTAAGGCTGCAAAAATTCCGTTGTGGCTGGCAGCATTTTCAATCGCTTGGTATTTGACATTTGCTTCATAATTGGCAAATAGTTTATCAGTAAATGATTCTTGAATCGCGTTCATAGATTCCTCCTTTTATTCTACAGTCTATTATAACTCTTTTCACAAAGGAAGCAACTGAAAAACATAAAAGGCAAGGATATTCTTCCTCACCTTTTTCGAATATAAACCAAACTAAGCAATACTAGCACGGAGATCTTCTAATTCTTCCTTGGTCAAGCGACGCCATTCTCCTCGCTGCAAGTTCTCATCCAATACTAGAGTTCCCATAGTCAAACGTTGCAAGTCTACTACTTCCTTGCCACAGTAGCCCACCATACGCTTGACCTGATGAAACTTCCCTTCTGCAATAGTCACACGGATTTGGCTCTGATTCTTTTCTGCATCCGTGGAAAGAATCTCCAGTCCAGCGGGCTGACAGGTAAAGTCTTTGAGAGGAATACCCTCAGCAAATATCTCCACATCTTCTTGGGTCATAATTCCCTTGACCTGGGCCAGATAAGTCTTATCCACATGACGCTTTGGCGAAAGAAGAGCATGGGCCAGCTTGCCGTCATTGGTCAAGAGCAAAAGACCATGCGTGTCAATATCCAAGCGTCCTACTGGGAAAACTTCCTTGCTCCGAGCAATATTATCCAGCAAGTCCAGAACGGTTCTGTGCTTAGGATCCTCAGTCGCTGAGATAACTCCTTTGGGCTTGTTCATCATGTAGTAGACAAACTCTTCATACTCCAACACTTGCCCATCAAAGCGAATGTCATCTCTTTCTTCATCAATCTGCAATTTAGCTGATTTCTCTTTTTTACCATTTACCGTCACGCGCCCAGCCTTGAGCAAGTTTTTGACCTCTGTCCGACTCCCTACAGCGCAGGCAACTAAAAATTTATCTAATCTCATAGAACTATTATATCATACTCAAAAGGAGGCTGGTACAATGACCAACCTCCTTTTCGTTTCATACTCTTCAAAAATCTCTTCAAACCGCGTCAACGTCGCCTTGCCGTGGGTATGGTTACTGACTTCGT